>NZ_JBHXFJ010000107.1:0-1209 GCF_042722465.1 Streptomyces sp. NPDC127098 | reverse complement strand
GGAAGCGGGCGATGATGCCCTCGGTCATGTCGGTGGAGACGGAGACGGCGGTGCCGATGGTGGTGGAGCCGATGGTCATCAGCAGCAGGCCGGGCACGAGGTAGGCGATGTAGTCCGATCTGTCTCCGCCGCCGATGCCCGCGCTCATCGCGTCGCCGAAGACGTAGACGAACAGCAACAGCAGCATCACCGGGGTGAGCAGCAGGTTCAGGGTGAGGGAGGGGTAGCGGCGGGCGTGCAGCAGGTTGCGGCGCAGCATGGTGTGGGAGTCGCGGGCGGCGAGGGCGAGGGTGCTCATCGGACAGCCTCCTTGGCGGTGGTGGTGGCGGTGAGGGCGAAGAAGACGTCGTCGAGGTCGGGGGTGTGGACGGTGAGTTCGTCGGCCTCGATGCCGGCGGCGTCCAGGTGGTCGAGGACGGAGCGCAGTGCGCGTTGGCTGCCGTCGCTGGGGAGTTGGAGGGTGAGCGCCTCGTCGTCGGGGGTGGCTTCGCGTAGTGCGGTGGCGGCGGTCTGGTAGGCGGCCGGGTCGGTGAAGCGGAGGCGGATGTGGCCGCCGGGGATGAGGCGTTTGAGTTCGTCGGCGGTGCCTTCGGCGGCGATGGTGCCGTTGTTGAGTACGGCGATGCGGTCGGCGAGTTCGTCGGCCTCCTCCAGGTACTGGGTGGTGAGGAAGACGGTGACGCCGCTGGTGACGAGTTCGCGGATGATGCCCCACATGGTGTGGCGGGAGCGGGGGTCGAGGCCGGTGGTGGGCTCGTCGAGGAAGATGATCCGGGGGCTGCCGACCAGGGTCATCGCGATGTCCAGGCGGCGCTTCATGCCGCCGGAGTAGGTGGAGGCTGGCTTCTTCGCGGCGTCCACGAGGTCGAAGCGTTCCAGGAGTTCGGCGGTCACCCGCCGCCCCTCCGACCGGGGGAGGTGGTGCAGGTCGGCCATCAGGAGCATGTTCTCCTCGCCGGTGATCAGGCCGTCGACGGCGGAGAACTGCCCGGTGACGCCGATCGCGGCGCGCACCGCCTGCGGATCGGTGGCCAGGTCGTGGCCGCCGACGTGGATCGCGCCGGCGTCGGCGCCGATCAGGGTGGAGAGGATCTTCACGGCGGTGGTCTTGCCGGCGCCGTTCGGGCCGAGGAGGGAGAAGATCGTGCCCTCCGGGACGGCCAGGTCGACACCGTCCAGGACGGTCTTGTCGCCGTAGGACTTACGCAG
>NZ_JBHXFJ010000106.1:0-13749 GCF_042722465.1 Streptomyces sp. NPDC127098 | reverse complement strand
TACCCATGCCGCCGGATCAGCCCCTCCACCAACGCCCGCGTCCCCGGCGCCACATCAGCCCGCCCGTTGACCACCTTGGACACCGTGGCCACCGAAACCCCCGCCCGCGCCGCGAGCTGCGCGATCGTCAACGGCCCACCCGGAAGATCATCGACAGGCGACATGCCCGAAGTCTAACGACCCGTCAACCCGCCCCGGGCTTCCGCGTGCCGTCGCGGGCACCATCCCCGTCCAACGGCAAGTCGCCCGCGAGGGGTTGACGGCGCATGAGGGTGCTTCTACGGTCCTCTCACCGCCTTAACGATCGGCGTAGCCACCCAAAATCATTCGCTCAGGAGCTTCGGGACGAAGAGAGCACTCCCTCAGCACGAGCCGTGATGGGAGCGCTCCCGCAGCAACGAAGGCACCACCAGCCGGTCTGAGCGGCGAGCCGCACGTCGTGCCGCGCACCTGGCCTCCCCCACCGAGAAGGGTGATCTCATGTCCGCGTCCGACCAGCCACGCCTCCCCAGCCGCCGGGGGATACTGACCACCGCCACCGGCCTGGCGGCGGGGGCCGCGTTACCGCTCGTCAACGCGGGGTCGGCACACGCCGCGTTACCCCGTGCCGCGGCCCAGGAGCCCCCGGGCGCCGCGGCGTCGTTCACGAACCCCGTGTTCTGGCAGGACTTCGCCGACATCGACGTGATCCGGGTCGGGGACACGTACTACTACTCGGCCTCGACGATGCACTACTCGCCCGGCGCGCCGATCCTGCGCTCCTACGACCTGGTGAACTGGGAGTTCGCCGGCCACTCGGTGCCCCGCCTGGACTTCGGGGCCAAGTACGACCTCAACGGCGGCCGCGGCTATGTGCGCGGCATCTGGGCCTCGTCCCTGGCCTACCGGCCGAGCAACCGCACGTTCTACTGGCTGGGCCAGATCGACTTCGCCCGCACCTACCTCTACACCGCCACCTCGGTCGAGGGCCCCTGGAACCGGCACGCCGAACTGCCGCAGGTCTACTACGACGCCGGGCTGCTCGTCGACACCGACGACACCATGTACGTGGCCTACGGCAACACCCAGATCAGCGTCGCCCAACTCGCCCCGGACGGCCGCAGCCAGGTCCGCGCCCAGCAGGTGTTCTCCACCCCCTCCAGCATCGGCACCCTGGAGGGCGCCCGCTTCTACAAGATCAACGGCGCCTACTACATCTTCCTGACCCGCCCGGCCAACGGCCAGTACATCCTCAAATCCACCAGCGGCCCCTTCGGCCCCTACACCCTGCGCCAGGTCCTGCTGAACCTGCCCGGGCCCATCCCCGGCGGCGGCGTCCCCCACCAGGGCGGACTCGTCCAGACCCAGGCCGGCGACTGGTACTACCTCGCCTTCGTCGACGCCTACCCCGGCGGACGCGTCCCGGCCCTCGCGCCCGTCACCTGGACCTCCGACGGCTGGCCCCAGCTCCAACTCGTCAACGGCGCCTGGGGCGCCAGCTACCCCATGCCCAACCTCCCGACCCCGCCCCGCCAGGTCGAGCCGCTCACCGGCGTCGACACCTTCCAGGGCACCACCCTCAAACCCAAGTGGGAGTGGAACCACAACCCCGACACCAGCCGCTACACCGTCAACAACGGCCTGACCCTGCGCACCGCCACCGTCACCGGCGACCTCTACGCCGCCCGCAACACCCTCACCCACCGCGTCCAGGGCCCCACCTCCACCGCCACCATCACCCTCGACCACGCGGCGATGCGCGACGGCGACCGCGCCGGACTCGCCATGCTCCGCGACTCCTCCGCCTGGATCGGCCTCAGACGCGACAACGGCGCCACCCGCCTGGTGATGGTCGACGGCCTCACCATGGACGCCAACTGGAACACCACGGGCACCGGCACCGAACGCGCCTCCGCCACCGTCACCGGCACCCGCGTCTGGCTGCGCGCCGCCGCCGACATCCGCCCCGGAACCGGCCGCCAGGCCCGCTTCTCCTACAGCACCAACGGCACCACCTATACCGCCCTCGGCCCCGCCTTCACGCTCAACAACGCCTGGCAGTTCTTCATGGGCTACCGCTACGCCATCTTCAACCACGCCACCCAGGCCCTCGGCGGCGCCGTCACCGTCACCCGCTTCGAACTCACCACCCCCTGAACGCGCTACCGCGTGTCGCGCAGCCCGAGAACGTAGGTCGCGGTGAGCGCGACGGCACGGTCGTCGTCATGCGACAGCGCCACCAGGGCACGGGACGCCGTGGTGCCCGGGATGTCCGCGAGCGCCTGGGTCAGCCGGCGACGCGCCGGCTGACCCGTTCCGCCGTGAGTGAGGCGGTCGACGAGCCCGGCGGCGATCCGGTCCGCCGACGCGGGATCACTCGCCAGCGTGCTCAGCGCGTCGGCCGCGTCGGCGTCGTTCCGCTCCTCGACGACCATGTCGAGGAGCGTGGGGATCGCGTCGGCCACTCCCCGTCCCCCCAACGCCAGCGCCGCGTACCCGGTGACCACGATGTCGGGGCTGGTGAGGGCCTCCCGCAGCAGTGCGGTCGCCGCACCGCCCGGCAGCTCGGCGATGGACCGCACGGCACGCTCCCGCACCTCGGCCGCGGGTGAGCCGAGGCCCTCCGCCAGCAGTGCGAGACCGTCCTCGCCGGACTGCGCCAGGGCCCAGCGAAGGGCTCCGGCGACGTTCGGGTCCGACTCGCTGAGCACGGCCTCGACCAGGGCTTCCACCGGCACGGGAACCTCCTCGGCCGCGGACAGGGCCGCGCGCTGCCGCGTGCCCGCGCTCCCCGATCCGAGCCCCTGGAGGAGCGCGACGATCTGGAGGACGTCCTCCCAGCCGGCGGG
This sequence comes from Streptomyces sp. NPDC127098, assembly GCF_042722465.1. Taxonomy (NCBI): domain Bacteria; kingdom Bacillati; phylum Actinomycetota; class Actinomycetes; order Kitasatosporales; family Streptomycetaceae; genus Streptomyces; species Streptomyces sp. NPDC127098. The sequence continues at coordinate 10,921 of NZ_JBHXFJ010000106.1, read as the reverse complement.
CTCCGCGGCGCCGATCCAACGGAGGCGCGTGAGCAGCTCCGTCTCCGCCGCGATGCGGTCCCGCGTCCGGCGGACGAGGTCGTCGACGAGCTCGGCGGGCGCGAAGCCGGGGTCGTCGAGGGCGCGCCCGACGTCGCGCAGCGAAAGACCCAGCGCCCGCAGGCTCTCGACGTGGAAGATCCGGCGGATGTCCTTGTCGGAGTACTCCCGGTAGCCGGAGTCGGTGCGGCCCGTCGGCCGCACCAGGCCGAGCGCCTCGTAGTGCCTGAGCATGCGGGCGCTGACCCCGGACCGTCGCGCGACCTCACCGATCAACACCGTCTACCGCTCCTCCTGGGCCCTGTCCGTCTCCGCCGAGGGCCACGACGCGCTTCGCCTCCTCGACCGCGAACTCGAACCCGGCGTCCGGGTCGCGCCACAGCCGCTCGGTGGCGATCGCGTGCTCGCGCACCCGGGGGTCGGGATCCGTCGTCGCGGCGCCCAACGCCGGCCACATCGCCTCCCCGAGCGCGATCAGCGCCCGGCTGAGGCTCAACCACGTGCCGCGTCCGCCGCGCCCGAGCTGTGTCGCCAACCTTACGGCCAGCTCGTGCTCCTGCCCTTCGGGCACGAGCACGACCGCCGCCCGCCAGGCGCTCCTGGCCACCTCGTCGTCGGTGTCGGCCAGCAACGCGGGGGTGACCGCCGGCCATGCCCGCCGATCCCCGATCTTGGACAGCGTGTGCAACGCCTGGCTCCGGGCCTGGGCGCGCTCCGAGCGGACCTCGTCGATCAGCAACGGGACCGTCGTCGACGCCTCGTGACGGGTGAGTGCCCAGGTCAGCATCTCGCGCACGGGGAACTCCGGTTCGACCGCGCATCGCTCGACGAGCCTGCCGACGAACCCCGGGTCCGGGTCCGTACCGGCCGCCAGCGCCGCCCGCAGCCGGACCGACGGGCTGCCGTGCTCCAGCCCCCGGAGAACCCGCACCGCGCTCGTGTCCGCCTTCGTCCTGGTCATCGGGACCACCTCCTCGACGGCAGTCAAGACCTTCTCAACGTGTCAAGGTCAAGCGGCGCCCGCAGGGGGTCACGCGCGCGGGTCGGGGTGGTCCGGTTTTCCGGGTTGACGCGGCCGGTATCGGCAGTAGCTTTCTCGTCGCCACATCCCGTACGTCGTTCGGTATGTCAAACAGCGGCCCGAGGTGGCTCCCCCCATGAACGAACGACCAGGCAGACGACAGGCGCCGCGGCGGCGACCGCGCCCGGCGCAGCGGTGTCGTCTCACCGGACGCGCCCCCTCGGCCCGCTCCCCCCACGAGCAGGAAGGACGCACCGCGATGACGCGTCGCCGACCGTTCAGCCGACTGGTCCCAGGGGCGGCGGCCCTGGTCCTCACCGCCGTCGGACTCACCACCACGGCGGGCCCGGCCTCGGCCCAGCCCCCCGGGTACACCGCGGTCACCACCAGCGATGCACCACCAGCACCGCCGGCGACCACGCCGGGCGCCTCGGACGGCATCGGGCCGATGGCCAACCCCATCGTCACCGACATCTACACCGCCGACCCCGCCACGCTCGTCGTCGACGGCACCGCGTACATCTTCACCGGACGCGACGAAGCGGCGCCCGGCCAGCAGCAGTTCGTCATGCGCGAATGGCGCGCCTTCTCCTCGCGTTCCCCCTCGAACGACCCGGCCGCCTGGCAGCACCACGGAGCGGTCCTCTCGCTCGACACCTTCGCGTGGGCCGGCGCGAACGCCTGGGCCTCCGAGGTGGTGGAAGGTCCCGACGGCCGGTTCTACTGGTTCGCCTCGGTCGACGGCCGCACCGACAACGGGTGGATGAACATCGGAGTCGCGGTCGCCGACCACCCGCTCGGCCCCTACCGGGACGCCATCGGCCGCCCGCTGATCTCGGACGCCACCCCCAACTCCTCGTCGCTGAACATCGATCCGACGGTGTTCATCGACGACGACGGCGAGATCTACCTGTACTGGGGCTCGTACTGGGCCCCGAGAGCCGTGCGCCTGCAGGACAACATGACCGCCCTGGACGGCGGGGTCTTCACACCGGCGGGCCTGACGGGCTTCTGGGAGGCGCCCTGGCTGTTCGAGCGCAACGGCGTCTACTACCTGGCCTACGCCTCCAACTCCGGCGCCGACTGCGTCACCGACTCGGCCTACGCCTGCGTCAGATACGCGACCGCCACCAGCCCGGCCGGCCCCTGGACGCACCGGGGAGTCGTGCTGGGACAGGTGAGTTCGACGACGAACCACCCGGCCATCATGGACTTCGGCAACCGGTGGTACATGGTCTACCACACCGCCGACGCGCCAGGCGGCGGCAACTTCCGCCGCTCCGTCGCCATCGACGAGCTGTTCTTCAACCCCGACGGCACCATGCGCAGGGTCGTCCAGACCCCCTGAACCGACGGCAGCCCCGTCCCTCCGGGCTGCTCCCCCACTCGCAACGGGAAAGGGATCGATCCTCATGGTACGAAAACCGAGCAGGCCCCGCGTGAAGTCCCCCTGGCGGCGCGCCCTCACGCTCGCCGCCGCGTTCGCCACCGCCCTCGTGCTCGCGGGCCCGGCGGGCTCGGCCGGCGCGACGCCGGGCAGCGAGGTCCAGGTGGCGAAGCAGACCCGGGTCCCGCGGTTCATGACCGACGCCGGGGCCCACACCGGGAACGTCGCCGAGTCCGAGCACTTCGCGGTCCGCTGGGGCGACGCGGTCGACGCCGTCGCGTGGGGACGGCAGAACCGCGGCATCGACAACTACCCGCAGTGGGTCGCGGACCACATGGACGACCTCTACGACTTCTACGTCAACGAGGTCGGGTTCGTCGACCCCGCTGACCACCAGGTCGGGTCCCGGTACCGGATCAACCTCTACCTGTGCGGGACCTGGTCGGGTGGCTTCCTGCCCCAGGCCAACTGGGCCGGCCGCGACGACATCGGTCTCGGGCACATGTGCCTGCCCTACGACAAGATCTGGGACGACTGGGTCGAGTCGCACGAGTTCAACCACGTTCTCCAGAACTACGCGGTCGACCTCAACATCGCGCGCGGCAACGGCGGCGGCTGGGGCGCCGGCAACCCGGTGGCCGGGCCGGTCTGGGAGGCCCACGCCAACTACATGGCCCGCATGCGGCGCCCCGACGTGGTCGTCGGATCCGGCTACTACGTCGACCGCCAGCACCGCCGGTGGCTCTCCCAGGAGACCTACTACGGCGACTGGATGCTGTTCAACACCATCCGGGACATCTACGGGCCCGAGGTGATCGACCGGTTCTGGTACGAGGCCCGGCAGGGCGAGCACCCGATCAACACCGTCAAGCGGATCCTCGGCCTCGACCACCAGGGGTTCGCCCGGCTGATCGCCGAGTACACGTCCCGGCAGGTCGTCTACGACTTCACCGACGGCGCCCGGATCCGCGGCGACCTCTGGCGCGGCGGCGGCAGCTACCGTCCCCTGCACACCGACCCGACGCAGAACCTCGGCAGCGGCCGGTACCGGATCGCCGACAGCGACGCCCCACACCAGTACGGGCACAACGTCATCCGGCTCAACCCGAGCGGGGGCCAGGTCTCCGTCCAACTGCAGGGCCGGTCGAGCCTCGCCGGCGCCGACTGGCGCTTCCGGCTGGCGGCGGTCTCCGCCAACTTCTCCGTCCGGTACAGCGACACCTTCGCGCCAGGACAGACGGCGAACTTCAGCCTCCAGAGCGGCGAGACCCACCTGATGCTCGTGGTCGCGGCCACCCCCTCGCAGCACCGCGACTACCCGATGTGGGAGGTCGGGGTCGGCGACCCCTTCCCCTACGAGCTCACGCTCCAGGGCGCCACCCCGGCATAGGGCACGAAGCGGCACCGTGTCGGCGCTGCGGCGTTCGCTGGTGCGCCGGGGCTACGACGCTCGCGCCGGTCAAGCCGACGGGCCGGTGCGCCGCACCGGCCCGTCGGGTGTTTCAGGGTGTTTCGGGATGTTTCCGGTGTCAGCGGAGTCGTACGCGCCGCTGACGGGTGATGAGGACCGCTGCCGTGCCCGCGCCGAGCAGCACGGCGGTGAGGGCGATGACACCTCCGAGGCCGGAGGTACCGGTTTCGGCCAGGCCGCCGCCCGGTGTCCTTCCGTCCGGTGCCGGGTCGTTGGGCGCCGGGTCCGTCGGCTCGGCCGGGGGCGGTGTCGGCTCCGGCGTCGGTTCAGGTGTCGGTTCCGGGGTCGGTTCCGGGGATTCCGGCTCCGGGATGTGGACGCCGGCGTCGATCGTGTGGTCGACCCCTCCCGGCGTGTCCGGCGCGGTGACCGGGGCGTAGCCGTTGCAGAGCCGGCCCGAGGTCGGCGGGGTCACGTTGGAGTCATGGACCCGGTCGTCGCCGGCGCGCGGCAGTGTGAACCGCAGGTCGGTGGCGGCCGGCTGGCCCGGTACCTCGCTGGTGTCCGCCGTGCAGACGTCGAACTGCACGGTGTACTCGGCGCCCGGTGTCAGCTGGTACTCCGCGCCGACCCCGCCGAAGTAGTACTCGCCGGCGGCATCGGTCGTGGTCGTGGCGACCTGCTCGCCGTCGGCGTCCAGGAGGTTGATCGTCGCCCCCGGCAGCAGTACGTGCCCCGGGTCCTGGAGGCCGTTGCGGTCGCCGTCGTACCAGACCACGTTGCCGATCTGGATCGGTGCGTTCGCCGCGGCGTACGCGATGTCGCCGAGGCCGCCGGCCTTGCCGAACCCGTTCTGGTTCGGGCCGACGAACTCGTACGCGTTGTTGGCCGGGTCGTTGCCGGGGCCGAGGCCGGTGGCGACGTCGTAGTAGCCGGTTCCGCTGGTGATGACCCGGCCGCTCGGGTCCATCTGGGTGCTGACGACCCACTGCTGCTGCGGGATGTAGGCGACGGAGCCCAGGGCGGACTCCTGGTGCGGCCCTGGCTGGGTCGCGGAGCCGCCGTTCGGGAAGAAGTCACCCGGGAAGTACTCGACGACGCTGCCGGGCTGGACCCCGTCGAGGGTCGGGTCCGTGGCGTGGTCGGGGCAGATTCCGGTGCCCTCCCAGTCGTACCCGCCGTCGGGTCGGGCGCAGGCCATGTTGATGTCGCCGCCGGACATCCCGTTCTGCGGGGTGTCGACGCCCGGCCTCGGGTCGAGACCGCCCCAGCTCACGACGTCCATGAACCGGTCACGGAAGCCGAGGATCAGCGAGCCGTCGCGGGCGAAGGCCATACTGGCCAGCGCCGGCTGCGGGTTCATCATCGCGCCGCCCACCTGGTTGGAGTCCCAGTCCGCCAGGTCGGTGTTCCACGGGTTCCAGTGGTTGACCTGGTCCCGTCCTGAGTTGCTGGTGAGCACCTGGCCGCGCTCGAAGTCCAGCGGCTGGGACAGCACGGTGGTGAACTCCTCGCCGTCGTAGGTGGCGACGACGGCCCTCAGGTCCGCGCGGTCCTGTGTGCTCTCGGCGCTGCACACACCCCCGACGTACAGGCTGCCGTCGTGGTCGGCCACGCTGAACGGACGCCAGTCCCCGGCCGACGCGCAGCCCGGGTCCGGGATCGGCACGGTCGCCTCGGGCGCCGAGGCCGTGGCCCCGGTCGCGTCGAAGCTGACCAGGCTACGGGTGAGCAGGTTCACCGCGTACAGGGTCGAGCCGTCCTCCGACAGGGCCAGGCCGCCGATGCTCTCCTTGCCCGGCGCGTCGGTGAACCCGGCGTCCTTGATCAGGTTGTCGGTGTCGTGCGGTGTCTCCGAGGCGCCCGGCACCGTCGCGAACAGCGTCGGCGCGCCGCCGTCGGCCGGCTGGGCGTAGATCGCGTCACCGCCCTCAGGACCGTACTCGGTGTACCGCCGGGCGAACGCCGCCTGGAACAGCCGGTCGCGGTACCGGTCGTAGGCCAACCCGTAGGTCGTGCCCACCTGGTCCTGGGTGTTGAGGACCTCCGGGCACGCCTGCTGGTCGGGACAGACGCCCCGGGCGCCCGTCCCGAACGCCACCAGCGCCCGGGTGTCCGTCCCGCCCGCGCCACTCTGGATCGGCACGAAGTAACGGGTGTCGGGCAACGCGTAGTCGGCCGGGTTCCAGACCCCGGTGGTCACCGAGTCGTCCTGGCCGTCCGAGACGTCCACGAACGAGGTGAAGCTGTCGAAGTGGTTCGGCGCGGTCGAGGCGGGCGCCGCCCGCAGATAGCCGTCGTAGGGTTCCGGGACGGTGACGTCGACCCGGTACCGGCCGCCGGTCAGCTCGCTCGACGGCGGCACGACGACCCTTCCCGTGACGTCCGTGACCCCGGTGACCCGGTTGCCCTCCGGGTCGGTGACGTCGACCTGGATCCCCCGCTGGGGCACGTCCATGGTCGCGTTGATCACGCCGGTGCCGAAGAAGTCCCGCAGCACCTCGACGGTCAGGGTGCCGTCGGAGGTCGCGGCTCCGGCCTGACCGGCACCGGTCAGGATCACGCCCGCGCCGCCCCCTACCAGGAGCACGCCGGACAACCCCATCCGCAGCAGTACACCTAATCGCATTGCGCTCCCTTCGTCCTGAGCTCACGCAAACCCAGCGACTTCCCGCGCAGAGACTACAGTTGGCGACCCGTAGTGTTTGGCCAATCACGGAGTTCGAGGGTGCCTCGGTGAGAACTGTTATCTCCCGCCGCGTGCGGAGCGCTGGCATCAAGCGCCGCCGGTGGCCACGGTTACGTTGGGCAGCGGCAGCCGTCGTCTGCCTCGCGGCCGCCGCGACCAGCGCCTTCTTCTTCCTCGGCGACGGCCAAGGACCGGCCGCCCCGCGGGCGTTGACCTCGGACGAGGTGAACCGGCTGGCGGTCACGCGATTCCTCAACTACCAGGCCGAGGGCCGGGCGGTGACGATCGACGTGCCGAACGTCGGCGGCGGGCTGGTCATCACCGCGTCAGTCGACTACCGCACCCACACCGGTTACGGGGTGGTGCGAGGGACCGGGCGCGACACGTCAAGCGACGGACTGATCCGGTGGACGGCCACCACCGTCCTCGTCCACCCCATGACCGACCCGCCGGAGGTCGTCCCGGCGACGCCGCCCGAGTCCGGCTGGTACAGCCGTCCGCTGCAGGCATCCGGCATGACCCTGGACAGTGCGCTGGCCATCGTGCTCGACCTCGGCAGTGACCGGCCGGACAACGCCGCGCTGCTGCCGCAGAACGGCGCCACCTGGGTCGGGCGGGAGGAGGTACGCGGCCATCGGACGGACATCATGACCGGGCCGCGTGCCGAGGCCGAGTCCGGTGCCGAGGCCCCTGGCGGCGACCCCGGCACCGGCACGTCGGGGACCGTGCGTTACTGGATCGGCTCGGACGGCACCATGTACCGGGTCGAGGTCGATATCGCCTCCGCGCCCGAGCCGGTGGTCCTCGACTTCGACACCCAGACCTACGTCCCCGTCGAGCCGCTGCCCGGAGCCACCCCGACTCCGTAGCCGCCGCTCAACCGATCCGTACCAGCGCGCCGTCGGCGAGCAGTGAGGGCGACGGCAGCGCGATGTCCTCGATGACCGGCAGCTCAGGAACGTCCGGCACGACGGTGGCGCCGGTCGTGCCGGCCCCCGGGAGCTCCGGCTGCGGGCCTGGCGCGGCCACCTCGGTGAAGGGGATGCCCGCGGGCGCCGTCGGGCCGCGCCAACTGCCGGAGGGCGTGGGGGAGGTGGCGGGCACGGGGCAGGACGCGGTGGACGCGAGCCCCTCGGGCACGGTCGTCCCAAGCTCGTTCCCCTCCAGGCAGTTGCCCTGCCCCTGGGTGGCGGTGGGGAACGTCCAGCCGATGTCGACGCCGTTGGCGGTGAAGGTGTTCTCCGTGATCTGGTTGCGGTCCGCCGTCAGGTCGGCGGTCGCGGTGATCACGAGCCCGGCGTTGGTGTTGCCGCTGACCAGGTTGCGGACGAACCGGTTGTCGCTGCCGCCGTCGACGCCGATGCCGATGCCCCAGCCGCCGTCGGCCTGTTCGGGGGTCTCCGGCTGCTGGTTGTCCGCGACCAGGTTGCCCGCGATGACGGCGTCGCGCTGCGGGAGCAGCTTCTCCTGGTGGTCGGAGTTGGTGGTCAGTCCGACCCGGTTGCCGACCAGGCGGTTGCCGACCACGTACATGTCCTCGCTGGCGTTGGTGCCCTCGTAACCGACCGCGTTGAGTTCGGAGACGTTGTCCCGCACCACGATCCGGCAGGGCCTGCACTGGCCGACGTAGATCCCCGAGTCCGCCCCGCCCGAGGTGTAGGAGTGCTCGATGGCGCCGTTCTGCGCGGAGAACGCGTAGATGCCGTAGAGGCCGTTACGGGTCGCCGTCACATGCGAGACCAGGAACGACTCCAGGAGGGTGACGGGTTCGTCGCCGGTGTCGTAGCCACCGTCCCCCGGCAGTGCGTCGACCGCCGCGGCCGAACCGGTGACCAGCACCCCGGTGTGCGTGTTGTTCCGCACGGTCAGGTTCTCCACGGCCACCCCGGGCGCCGTGACGACCACGCCGTTCGGCTGCCGCACCTGGCCGTCGATGACCACCTCCGCCCGGGACTCGCCCCGCAGCGTGACGCGCTCCGTGTCGATCAGCACCGACTCGTGGTACACGCCCGGCGCCACCAGTACCAGGTCACCTGGCCGGGCCAGGGCCACCGCGTCCGAGATGGTCGGAGCGTCGGCGGGTACCCGGATCGTCACCTCCGCGCCGTCCGGCCGCCGCCCCTCGCCAGAGCCGTCGTCGCCACCGCCCCCGCCGCAGCCGGTCACCAGCGTCAGTGCGCCCAGGGCAGCCGTCATGACGCGAAGAGCTAATCGAGACATGATCCCAGTCTGGCACGGCGTCACCCCTCCGGAACGCCGAACTCCGGGTCACGGTTCGACGGTTGGGCGGCAGCCTCAGGCCGGGTGTGGCATGGTACGCATCATGCCCAGCGCCGACCGTCCCCCGTCACGCCGCGCGTTCCTCGATGCGGCGGGTGTCACGGTGGCCGCCGGTCTCCTCGCCGGGTGCTCGGGGGACTCCGCCCGGTCCGACCGGCCCGTCGACCCCACCCCTTCCGCGCCGCCCACGCCCACGCCGGTCGCGGTGACGGGCCGGCATCAGGCGGGCGTGACGCTTCCCCGGTCGGCCCAGCCCCACCTGCTGGCCCTGGTGGCCGACCTCGGCGAGACGGTGCCGCCCGGCCCGATCCTGGCCGAGCTCGGCGAGACCATCCAGACCCTCGCCGCCGGCTCTGACCCCCGCCTGCTTGGCCTGTCCCCGGGCGATGTGACCGTGACCGTCGGCGTGGGCCCACGGCTGGTGCAGGCGGTCGGTGCCACCCTGCCCGGCGCCACCGACCTCCCCGGGTTCTCCCGCGAGCGTGTCGACTCGCGGGAACGCGGCGGCGATCTGCTGATCCAGATCTGCGCCGGCGACGCCCTGCTCCCGCCGCTCGTCGCCGCCGCGCTCCTGGACCAGGCCGGCGACCGTGTCCAGGAGCGCTGGCGGCAGTTCGGACGCCGCGGTGTGGAGGTGCCGGTGGCCGAGGACCGCACCGCGCCGCGGAACCTGCTCGGCTTCATCGACGGCATCGTGGGCCCGCACACCGACGCCGAACAGGAACGCGACCTGTGGCTGGCCGGCCCCCCGGCGGTCGCCGGCGGCACCCTGGCCGTACTGCGGCGCATGGAGATCGACCTGACACGGTTCGCCGCCCTGTCCGTCGCCGAGCAGGAGGCGGTCTTCGGGCGACGCCGGGCCAGCGGCGAACCCCTCTCCGGCGGCGGCGTCGACTCGGCCCCCGGACTCAACGCCAAGACGCCCGAAGGTCGTTATCTCGTCCCGGTGGACGCCCACGTCCGCAGGGCCAACCCCACCGTGGTCGGCGTCGGCCACATGCTCCGCCGCTCCTACAGCATCGACACCCCCGCCCCCGGCCTGCTCTTCGTCAGCTTCCAGAACGACCTGCGGACCTTCACGGCCACCCTCTCCCGCATGGACACCTCCGACGCGCTGCTGCCCTTCACCACCACGACCGCCAGCGCGACCTTCCTGATCCTCCCCGGCTACGACCCACAACGCCCGCTCGGTTCCACCCTGTTCGGCTGATCCACGACCACCACGTGTGACAGGAGGACCGGGGCCACGGCTACGTCGAAGCAGTCTGATGGCACTCATATCCCGGAGACCGAAAACGACCGGCTTCGATTGCCGAACAACTTAGAGAATGCTCTGACTAATCTCCGGACTCTGGACCCCAGGATCGCCGAAGGCTTGCCTCCACCGCTCCAGCCGCGATCCGCAATTCTCTCCACTCAGATGCCGCTGCGAGAGCAACCTCATTCCAGATAAAATCTGGACCCGCGTTTACGGAGTCTACTCTTTCGCCGACTTCCAGCAGCAGAAGGAGATCCTCTTGTTTGAGTGAACCATCAGCCACTCTTGCGCGAGCCACATGCAGCAAATCATCGAACTGGAGCAAGAGCTCGTCCGTCCCTACGCCCGACTCCTGCAAGTACGTAGCTTGACGATCCGATGTAGCGCTGAGCAGCCTCAACACGGCCATAGTCCACTGCTGGAAGTCCGCTAGCTTTCGATCCCCGGTCACCGGATGATCCCTCCCAAGTCCCCTTCTCGACCTACAACCCTCCAATAGGCGCCAGGGCCGTGATGACCGCCACCAGCGTTGCTCCCCCTTCCCAGCCCTTCTTCCATCCAGCCTTCTTGTTCTGTGAAGAACGGACGGACTTGATCCGGCGTGACGCCCCCACTGAGGGCAGATGGCGTATCGAATATGTCATCTGCAGAACGGATTCCAGAAAGCCTTCCCGCCTCCTCGCTGAGCTGCCTCCGCAAGCGTTCACCACTGGCGGCACTCGTGGGGACTGTAAAACGAACGGCTCTGTTCCGTAGTCGGTGGTGACGGTGGGTGGTTGGTGTCGTTGACGTCATGTGCGAGATGTGAACTCCCTTGTGGCAACGGTGTTCTCAGG
>NZ_JBHXFJ010000105.1:0-14493 GCF_042722465.1 Streptomyces sp. NPDC127098 | reverse complement strand
CCGCGGGGGCCCGCCGTGGTGCGCCGGCCGCGGGGGGGGGGGCGCGGGGGGGGGGCGGGCAGCCGCGTCCCCGGGGGGGGGGGGGGGGGGGGGGGCGCCCCCCCCCCCCCCACGGCGGTCACCAGGGCAGACCCGCGACCCGACCGGAACTCATCGCGGACCGCGGCGTCAACGCCGGGCGTGGCGGATCGTCAGGCGCCCGAAGCCCATGACCCCGGAGATCCGGATCGTGGGCCCGCCGGGGCGCGAGGGCCGCCGGGGCTTGTAGCGCGAGTCCTTCCACCCGGTCCGCAGCGCGTCGAGGTCGACGACCGCGTCGCGTGGCACCGTGATCCTGGCGCTGCCGGTGCCGACCTCCAACTCGATGTCGACCACCGGATGTTCGAAGACCGCCCGGGACAGGTCGAGGCGCACGCTCCCGTACGCGGACGCCACCTTGAGGGTCCGGGGCACCCGCCACTCGCCGCGCCGCGTGATCCGCCCGCCGGCCGCGGCGATCGTCGACGTGCCGGCCGGCTTCTCCGCCGGGAGCGAGGCCAGCGCCGCGACGAGCTCGTCGTGCGTGCCGGCGGTGAGCACCTGGTGGAGCAGCCCGTCCATCTCCTCGTGTGGGACGTGGCCTTCGGCGTACGCCTCCTGGAGGCGCCGGACGGCCGAGTCACGGTCGTCCTCGCCGAGCGGTGCGGACGGGTCTGCCGGCAGGGAGGTCACGGCAGCACTCTAGTGCGGTGCCGCCGAGGCAACCCACCGTGGCCCTCAGCCGGGTTCGCGCGGCGAGAGGGCGGCCACCGTGTCGGCGAGCTCCTCACACACCTGTGCGATCTGGCGCTGCGTGTTGTTCCGCTCCGTGATCAGGGCGGAGAGCAGCAGCGCCGTCAGCGCCGTGGTGCCGTTGAACGCCTGGAGGATGAACATCTGGGCGGCGAGCTGATGCCCCTCGAAGGGGCCCGTGTCGTCCGCCGCCGCGTCGATCGCGAGCACGGACACCACCAGCGCGCACGGCGCGGCGCCGGCGAGCCGGAAGCGGAACGCCGCCCAGATCAGGAAGGGCCCGACGAGGAACAGCACCTGCAGGCCGCTGCGGGTGGCGAAGACGGTCACGGCCGCCACACCGAGCAGCATCGCCCCGGCCTCCAGCCACCGGAGCACGGACGGCAGCGGTGGCCAGCGCGCCCCGCGCAGGACGAGGACGCAGGGCGCGACGATGAGCACGCCCATGGCGTCGCCGGTCCACCACACCGACCAGGCGGACCAGAAGTCCCGCGCCGCGAGGGCGTCGGAGAGCACCAGGACGCCGGTACCCACGGTCGCGCTGATCAGCATGCCGCCCAGCGCACCGAGGAACACCAGGGCGAGGGCGTCGCGCAGCCGCTCGAGATTGGTGCGGAAGCCGACGCGGCGCAGCACGAGGTAGGCGGCCAGCGGTGCCGCGGTGTTGCCCACCGAGATCCCCGCGGCGACGAGCGGGGAAGGACCTGGCCCGATGTTCACGGCGAACGCCGCGACCGCGATCGCGGGACAGACCCGTGGTCCCCAGAACAGCAGGGACGCCAGGGCGATGCCGGTTGGCGGCCACAGCGGCGTGACCTGGCCGTTCACCAGCTGCTGCAGTAGCCCGAGCCGGGCGGCGGCGTAATAGGCCCCGCCGATGACGAGGTTGAGCAGCACGAGGTCGCGGTGGTGACGGAAGCGGTGACCGCCCGACGCCGCGGTCGACATGCCGTCAGGTCCCCTCGTGGGACACGACGAGCACGGCGGCGTCGTCGCTGTGCCCCGTCAGGTCGGCGACGGCCAGGACATGGGTGGCGAGCACGTCCGGGTCGGCTCCGACCTCCGCCCTGGCCAGCCGGGCGACGCGTTCCAGGCCGCGGCCGAGGGGGAATTCCGGCCCCTCCACGACGCCGTCGGTCAGCAGGACGAAGACACCGGGCGTGGTCAGCCGCCGCCGGGTGACCGGGTACTCCTGGCCGGCGAAGATGCCGAGCGGCAGACCGCCGGCGTCCAGCAGCACCTCGGAGTGCCCGCCGGGCTGGGCCCTGATCGTGGGCACGTGCCCGGCGCGGGCGTCGGCCAGCTCGCCGGTGGCCGGGTCGTAGCGGTAGAAGGAGCAGGTGACGAAGAGGTCGGGCTCCAGCGAGACCAGCAGGTCGTTGACGCGCGCCAGGATCTCGCCCGGGTCGCTGGTGATGCCGGCGACGACGCGTAGACCGGTGCGGACCTGCCCCACGAAGGCGGCGGCGTCCACGTCGTGGCCCTGGACGTCCCCGATCACGATGCCGATCGCGCCGCCCGGCATGGGGAACGCGTCGTACCAGTCGCCGCCGACGTCGAGACCTTCGCGGGCCGGGGTGTAGCGGGCGGCGGTACGCAGCCCGGGGGCCTCCGGCAACTCGTCGGGCAGCATGGTGCGCTGCAGGGCGATGGCCAGTTCGGCCCGGGCCTGCTGGAGCTTGGTGCGCGCCAGCACCTCGCCGGCGAGCCGCGTCAGTGTGTGCAGCAGCTCCTCGGCTCCGGGATGCGGTTCGCCGCGCTGCCTGGGCATCCGCACGCTCCCTGGGCTTCCGGTCCTTCCCTTCTCCCACGCTACCGCCGAGCGTCCGCGGCGGCCTCCTGAGCGTCCTGACCAGCGGCGATCGGGGGCACGTGAGGCGTGGGCCGCGCGCCGAGCGCACGGAGGACGGCGGTCGAGTCGGTGACCCAGCCGAAGAGGCGTTCGATCAGGGTCAGGGTCGACTCGTGGTGCGCGGGGCCCTGGATCTCGGCGACGCAGTCGGAGAGGACGATCGGGCGGTAGTCGCGGAACATGGCGTCCCGGACCGTGGATTCCACGCAGACGCTGGTGGTGCAGCCGGTGACGATCAGAGTGCGGACGCCGAGGCGGCGCAGGGTCGGGTCGAGTTCGGTGTCGTGGAAGCCGCTGAAGCGGTTCTTGCCGATCACCGGGTCGGTCGGCTCGGGGGTGAGCTCGGGGAGGATCCGGGTGTTCCAGGTGTCCCTGACCAGCACCCGGCCCTCGGTGCCGTCGGGGGCGGTGACGGTGCGGCCCACGGAGGTGTGGACGAGCCGGTTCTTGCTGTCCTCGGGGCCGAGGTCGGAGAGGTCGGGCAGGTAGCCGTGCTGGAGGTACACCACCGGCAGCCCGGCGTCGCGGGCGGCGGACAGCACCCGAGTGACGGGGGCGATCGTCGCCCTGATGAGGGAGATGTCGCCGCCGCCGAGGTCGACGCCGCCGCCGGCCGCGGCGAAGTCGTTCTGCATGTCGACCACGAGCACGGCGGTGCTCGCCGGGTCGAGGGCGACCGGCTCGGGGCGGGCTTCGACGGTGTGGCTCACGGTGGCGGCTCCCAGGAAGCGGCAGAGAAGTGCACGGTGTGTGCACTTCCAGAAAGTACACATGGCGTGTAGTTCTGTGCAAGGGTGTTCCGCATGACCAGGCCCATCGACGTCCCACGCAACGCCCGCGGGCGGCGGACCCGCTCGGCGATCCTGACGGCGGCCCGCGCGCTGCTGGAGGAGAGCGGCCTGGAGGCCCTGACCATGACGGCGGTCGCCGAGCGGGTGGGCGTCTCCCGGCGCGGGATCTACCTGCACTTCGCCTCCCGCACCGAGCTGGTGACGGCGCTCTTCGACCATGTGGCGGGCGAGGAGGGGCTGCACGCGTCCGTTGACCGGGTCTGGCGCGCCCCGGACGCGCTGGCCGGGCTCGACGAGTGGGCCCGCCACCTGGCCAGGTACCACCCGCGGGTGCTGGCCGTGGACGAGGCCGTGCGGCGGGTCAGGGCGTACGACCCCGACGCCGCCCGGCACTACGCGCGCGCCGCCGCCTCGCAGCTGGCGCACTGCCGGCGGCTGGCCGAATGGCTCGCGGCCGAGCGGCGACTGGCGGAGCCGTGGACGGTGGAGACGGCGGCCGACATGATGCGGTCGCTGGTCTCCTCCGACCTGGTGTCCGCGCTGCTCGACGAACGCGGCTGGTCCCGGGAGGAGTTGGGCGACCGGCTGGCCCTGCTGCACCGGCGGACCTTCGCCCTGCCCCGGGACCTGTCCGGGTGACCGGGCCGGCCGGGCCTTGACCTCAACCACGCTTGATGTCCGAGCCTGGTCCCACCAGCACCGACACAGGGAGACGGCACGATGCGCGTGGCACAGGTGACGAGGTTCGGCGGGCCCGAGGTGATCGAGACGAGGGAACTACCGGACCCGGTTCCCGGCCCCGGCGAGGTGGTGATCAGGGTCGCCGCCGCGGACACCATCTTCGTGGAGACCCAGATCCGCGCGGGCTGGAACCCCGACTGGTGGGGCGTCGTCCCGCCGTACGTCCCCGGCGGCGCGGTGGCCGGCGTCGTCACCGCCACCGGCACGGGCGTCGAGCCGTCCTTGACCGGCCGCGCGGTCGCCGCGCACACCCACCGCGGCGGCGGCTACGCCGAGCAGGCCCTGGCCCCGGCCCAGGCCCTCATCCCGCTCCCGCCGGGCCTCGAAGCGGACACGGCCGCCGCACTGATGCACGACGGCCCGACCGCCCTCGGCCTGTTCACCGACGCCGCCGTACGGCCGGGGGAGTCGGTCCTGATCCTGCCCGCCGCCGGTGGCGCGAGCAGCCTGCTGGTCCAGTGGGCGAAGGCGGCCGGCGCCCGGGTCACGGGCGCCGCCCGTGGCAGGCGCAAGCTGGACGCCGTGCGGGACCTCGGTGCCGACGCCGTCGTCGACTACTCGGAACCCGGCTGGCTCGACGGCCTCCACGCCGACGTGATCTTCGAGGGCGTGGGCGGCGAACTCGGCGCGAGCGCCCTGCGGGCCGCCGCCGACGGCGCCCGGGTGGCCGCGTACGGGGCGCCGAGCGGCGGGTTCTCCGTACACGACCCGGCGGATCTCGAGCGCCGCGGCATCCGGCTCACCGGCATCGAACAGGTGCAGTTCACCCCGGAGAAGCTCAGGGAGCTGACCGCCAGGGCCCTGGACGAGGCGGCCGCGGGCCGGATCCGCCCGCTGATCGCCCGCCGCCTCCCGCTGGAGCGGGCCGCCGAGGCGCACGCGGCGATCGAGGCGCGGAGCGTCGTGGGCAAGACCCTGCTGGTGCCCTGAGCCTGGGCGGACCTAGCCGGTGGGCGCGCCGTCCGGGAGCAGCTCCGACAGGGACGGCGGGTCCGTCCCGGGCTCCGACTCCGGCTCCCGTTCGCGCTCGGGGAGCGCGGGGGAGGGGACCTCGGTCGGGGTCGGCAGCAGGTCGGGGACCGTGACGTCCGCCGTGGGGGAGGGCGGGCAGTCCGGGTGGGAGAGCAGCGTGGGGGCGGTGCTCCCGATGAGGCAGAGGAGGCCGGTGAGGCCGGTGGGCTCCGCACTGGGGGAGGTCGGGGACGGCGCGGGGGTGGCGGAGGGGCCGGGAGCGGCCGGCGCGGGGTCCGTCGGCGGGGCGGTGGGGGACGGGGGTGCGGGCTCGGGCTCCGCGGTCGGTTCCGGGGCGGCGACGGGGGGCCGGCGGTCGTCGGGGCCGGCGGGCGCCTCGTCGCCCACGGCGGGGACCGCGGGGCCGACGACCAGGGCGAAGGTGGCGGCGATCGCCACCTTGCCGGCCGCGCCCCCGGCCGACCAGGCCGGCAGCGCGGACCAGGGCGCCACCCGCGCCACCAGGCCGGCCGCGGCGACCGGCAGCAGGCCGCGGAGCGCCGCGTTGACGTCCACCAGCTCCAGGTAGGCGGCCCGGCAGCGGTCGCAGGCGTCCAGGTGCTGCCGCAGCCCGCGCGCCGCGGCCGAGCCGCGGATGAACGAGCCGAGCTTGCGGGAGTACCTGCGGCACTCCCGCTGGTCGGTGAGCGCGTCGCTGACGTGCGCCTGGAGATAGGCCTGCCGCAGCCCCTCGCGGGCCCGGAAGGCCAGCACGGCCGTGGCGTTCTTGGTGAGCCCCAGGTCGCGGCCGACCTCGGCCAGCGGCTGCCCCTCGACGGCGGTGCGCCACAGCACCTCGCGCCAGCGTTCCGGCAGGGTGGCGAACGCCTCGGCCAGCATGACCCGTTCGGCCCGGTGCAGCGCCTGCGACTCGGCCGAGGGCAGCGGCGAGGGGAGGTCGGAGGGGAGCGGGGCGGGGGCGCGGCGGCCCGCGGCCATCCGTCGCACCATGGCCAGCAGGTAGCCGCGCACCGACGAGCGGGGCCCGCCACCCTCGCGCACCGCCTGGAGGGTGCGGGCGAACGCCTCGCCGGTCACGTCGTCGGCCGCCTGCGGGGTGAGTCCGGCGCCCCGCGCGTGCAGCCGGACCGGGCCCGCGTGCCGGCGGTACAGCTCGGCGAAGGCGGCGCTGTCACCGCCGCGCGCCCGGGTGAGGAGAACGGTGTCGTCGGCCGCGTCGTGCGGCCGGTGCTGGTCTGACATGGTGCTCCCCTGTCCCGTTTCCGCCGTCTCACTCGTCACAGTCACCACGGCCGGCTCAGCCGACCTGGCGGCGCGCCAACTCGTGGAAGAGCCCCGTCGGGTCGGCCAACAGCTCGGCGGGCGGGCCCTGTTGGACGATCCGGCCCTCCGACATGACGATCACCCGGTCCGCGTCCATGACGGTGGAGAGCCGGTGGGCGATCACGATCCGGGTGGCGCGCAGCGCCCTGGTGGCCGCGATCACCGCGCGCTGCGCCTCGTTGTCCAGCGCGCTGGTGGCCTCGTCGAAGAAGAGGATCCGCGGCCTGCGGACCAGGGCCTGGGCGATCATCAGGCGCTGCCGCTGGCCGCCGGAGACGGTGCCGCCGCCGTCCGAGAGCATGGTGTGCATGCCCATCGGCATGGCCTTGATGTCCTCGGCGAGGCCGGCGAGCGCGGCCGCCTCCCACGCCTCCTCCAGCGTGTGCGAGCCGGTGCCGCGGATGCAGTCCAGGATGGAGCCGGTGAGCGGCTGGGCGTTCTGCAGCACCACCCCGCACTGCCGGCGCACCGCCGCCCGGTCGAGGGCCGCGAGCTCCTGGCCGTCGTAGCGGACGCTGCCGGTCAGCGGCTGGTCGAAGCCGATGAGCAGCCGCAGCAGCGTGGACTTGCCGCAGCCGCTCGGGCCGACGATCGCCACGAACTCGCCTGGCCGCGCCTCGAAGCTGACGTCGTCGAGGACCAACGGGGCGCCCTCGGCGTAGCGGTACGAGACGCCACGGGCCTCGATCCGGCCGCCGAGGGTGGCCGGGCGGGTGCTGGCGCCGGTCACCTCGGGGAGCTCGCGGAGGATCGGCCTGACCTTCTCGAACATCGGGAGCACGGCGGCGGCCGACAGCAGCGCGCCGGTCAGCTGGGTGACCGACGACAGCAGCATGGTGACGGCCGTGTGGAAGGTGAGGAACTCGGCGGCCGACATGGAGCCGCGCGCCGGGCCCGCCAGCAGCATGAACATGGTGAGCGTGCTCAGCGGCAGACAGAGGGCGTTGAGCACCGTGATGGCGTTGGCGATCCGGCCCGCGCGCTGCTGGAGGTCCCTGGTGCGGGCGAACTCCCGTGCCCAGGCGGCGTAGGCGAAGCTCTCGGCGGCGGCCACGCGCAGCTTGGGGAGGGCGCGCAGGGTCTGGAACGCCTGGTTGTTGAGCCGGTTGCCGATGGTGATCAGCCGCCGCTGGTACCGGAGTTGCCACAGCCCCAGGACGAGGAACACGGCCGCGACCGTGAGCAGCATGGCGAGCGCGGCCAGCGCCAGCGGCACGCTGTAGACCAGCAGCAGCACCAGGTTGGCCGCGCCCACGGTGGTCGCCTGGAGGCAGACCGAGCCGATCCCGGACAGCACCCGGCGGATGGCGCTGATGCCCATGGCGGCGCTGGCCAGCTCGCCGGTGGAGCGGCCGGCGAAGAAGGTGGCGGGCAGCCGCAGCAGCCGGTCCCAGACGGCGGGTTGCAGGGTGGCCTCGACCCGGCCCTCCAGACGGAGGATGGCGGTGTTCTGCAGCAGCATGAAGACGGCCGAGACCACGCTGAGCGCGGTGATCGCCACGCCGGCCTGCACGATGAGGCCGGTCTCGCCCTGTGGCACGTACGCGCCGAGTACCCGGCCGGTCGCGATGGGCACCAGGGCCCCGAGGCCGGCGGCGACCAGCCCGCCGACCGCCAGGCTCCGCAGCTCGCCGCGGGTGCCGCGCAGGCTGAACCGCACCAGACCGAGCAGTCCGAGCGGCCGGTCGGGCAGCGGGCGGTAGAACATCACGGCGTGCGAGTCGAGTTCGGCCGCCGCCGCCCGGTCGACGGGCTCCCGGTCGCCGGTCTCGGGATCGACGACGGCGTAGCGGCCGCGGCGCCACAGCAGGGCGACCGGCGCCCCGTCCCCGGCGCGCCGGCCCACCAGCGGCCCGCTGTCCTCCCGCCACCAGGCACCGGACAGCCTGACCTGCCGGGTGCGGACCCGGGAGGCGACGGCGATCGCCTCCACCGGGTCGGCGTCCTCCTCCGCGGCGGCCCCCACCCCCGGCCTGCTGGTGAGGGTGACGCCGGCCTCGGCCGCGACCAGGCGGCAGGCGGCGAGCGTCGCGTCGGCGTGCCGGTGCCCGGTGCCCCGGTCGCGGCCGATGGCGGCCAGCAGCGTCTGGTTCGCCTCGGTGCGGGCGGCCTCGCCGGCCTCGATGCCGGCGGCCGTCCGGTCCTCGTGGGCGCGTTCGAGTTCGCTGATCCAGCCGTCCAGGACGTTCAGCAGCCGGCGCTGCTGGTCGACCATCCCCTGCCAGACGCCCGGGTCGATGAGCAGCGCGCCGGCCGCGGCCATGTCGTAGGCGGCGCCGTACTGGACGCTGCCGGGCGGGATCGACGGCCACAGCACGTCATCCTCCGAGCCGCCGAGCGGCGCCTGGTAGAGCACCCGCAGGCCACGGCCCACACCCTGCGCGAAGGCCTCCTCCAGCGGGCTCGGCCAGCCGCCGCCCGCGTGGTAGGCCGCCTCGTACCCCGCCTGGTGCAGCTCGCGCAGCTCGACGCGGTGCAGCCGGCAGCCGGGCAGCGCCCTGGCGATCAGGGTGTGGGAGGGGCCCGGCGCCGGGCCGAGCAGCAGCGTGCCGGCGGGCAGCCGGCCGAGGAAGTGGCGCGGGCCCCGCTGGGCGGCGTCGACCGCGAACAGGTCGAGGGCGCCGTCCGCCACCAGCCACAGCACCAGCGGCCCTTCGAGGGACAGGTCGCCGCCCGTGCCGGCGTGCTGGACCTGGGTGCCGAGCGCGCCGACGGCGGCCAGCACCGGGTCGGGCCCGGGCGCCGCGCCCGGTTGGACAACCGGGTGGCCGCCGGTGCCGGAGGCGTCGGGAACGGGATGCGGGGCCGTCACTCAGCGCTCCCTGACCAGCGCGGCGTACGCGCCGCCGTTGGCGAGCAGCCGCTCGTGCCGGCCACGCTCGACCACCGTGCCGCGGTGCAGCACCAGGATCTCGTCGCTGTCCCGCACCGTGCTCAGCCGGTGGGCGATGACGACGCAGGCGCAGCCGCGGCGCCGCAGGTTGTCGATGATGGTCTGTTCGGTGACCGCGTCCAGCGCGCTGGTCACCTCGTCGAGCACCAGCACGCTGGGGCGGCGCACCAGCGCCCTGGCCAGTTCGAGGCGCTGCCGCTGGCCGCCGGAGAAGTTCTGGCCGTCCTGCTCGACGCGGCTGTGGATGCCGCCCGGCCGGCGGGCCACCACGTCGTCGTAGACGGCGGCGTCCCGCAGCGCCTCGATGACGGCGTCATCGGGGATGGACGGGTCCCACAGCGCGACGTTGTCGCGGACGGTGCCGGCGAACAGGAACACGTCCTGGTCGACGAAGGAGACGGAGGCGGCGAGCGCGCCGCGCGGGATCTCGCCGAGCGGCGTGCCGTCGACGCGGATGACGCCGCTCCACGGGGTGTAGAGGCCGGCCAGCAGCCGGGAGACGGTGGACTTGCCGCTGCCCGAGCCGCCCACCAGCGCGACCTGCTGCCCGGGGCGCACCGTGAGCGAGAAGTCCTTCAGCAGCGGCGGGTCGAGCGGGCTGTAGCCGAAGGTCACCCGGTCCAGCTCGACGAGCCCGGTGAGGCGGCGGGTGCTCGGCGCGGGCTCGCGCCGAGCGTAGACGGGGTCCACCGGGAAGTTCTCGACGTCCTTCAGCCGCGCCACGTCGGCGGCGAAGTCCTGAAGCCGGCCCGCCACGCCGTTGAGCCGGGTGATGGGCGCGGTGAAGCTGGTGACCAGGGCCTGGAAGGCGACGAGCAGACCGACCGTCAGGTGCCCCTCCACGGCCCGCAGCCCGCCGACGGTGAGGATCAGCGCGCTGTTGAGCGCGGCCAGCGTCGGCGCGACGACGGCCAGCCAGGCGCTGGGCACGCCGAGCCGCTGCTGCACCTCCAGGGTGGCGGCGTGCTGGCCGGCCCAGCGGCGGAAGAAGCCGTCCTCGCCGCCGGTGGCCTTCAGCGTCTCGATGAGGGTGAGGCCGCTGTAGGAGGTGTTGGTCAGCCGGGCGCTGTCCGCCCGCAGCCGCTGGGTGCCGGTGGACCGCAGCCCGATCACGATCCGCATGGCGACGATGTTCAGCAGCGCCACCAGCACGCCGAGGACGGCGAGATTGGGGTCGTAGCTCCACAACAGCACCGCGTAGAGCAGCACCACCACGGCGTCCACGCCGGCGGCGGCCAGGTCGCGGGCGAGGACGTCAGAGACCGTGTCGTTGGACTCCAGGCGCTGCACCAGGTCGGCCGCGTTGCGCTGGGCGTAGAAGCTGACGGGCAGCCGCAGCAGGTGGCGCAGGAAGCGGGCGCTGCCCAGGGTCGCGGAGATGACGCGGCCCCGCAGCAGGTTGGCCTGCTGGACGGCGGTGAGCGTGGCGGTGACCGCCAGGGTGGTGGCCATCGCCGCGAACAGCACGCCGAGTTGCGAGGTCTGCTCGCCGATCAGGAACAGGTCGACGTAGGTGCGGCTGAGCGCCGGCACGGTGGCGCCGGCGACCACCAGCAGCAGGCTCGCCAGGACGATGGCGAGCATCGTTCCCGACATGCCGCGCAGCCGGCCGGGCATGGCCCGCAGGATGCCGGGCTTGCGGCCGCCGCGGCGGAAGTCGTCGCCCGGTTCGAGGACGAGCACGACGCCGGTGAAGCTGGTGTCGAACTCGTCGATCGGCACGAACCGGCGGCCCTTGGCGGGGTCGTTGATCCAGGCGCCGCGGCGGCCGAACCGGCGGCCCATGCCGTCCAGGACGACGTAGTGGTTGAACTCCCAGAACAGGATGGCCGGCGGCCTGACCTCGGCCAGCGCGGCCAGGTCCATCTGCATGCCCTTGGCGGTGAGGCCGTGCCGGCGGGCCGCCTTCAGCAGGTTGCTGGCGCGCGAGCCGTCCCGGGAGACGCCGCAGGCGATGCGCAGCTCCTCGAGCGGCACATGGCGGCCGAAGTGGCCGAGCACCATGGCCAGCGCGGCGGCGCCGCACTCCACCGCCTCCATCTGCAGCACCGTGGGGGTGCGGACGGACCGCGCGGCGCGGAGCCGCGGGGTGCGGCGCGGGGCGCGGCGGGGCGCGCGCCGCCGGCGCCGGTCGGCCCTGGCACCGGACGCCGCGGGGCCGTGCCGGCGGCGGTCGCCGACGGGCTGGAGCCGGGGGGAGGTGTCCTGGGTGGCGGTCACGGAAGCAGCCAATCGACGGGGCGTTGCTCGGAGAGGCGGATGGTGCCGGTGACGGGCGTCCTGGAGCCGAGGGCGAACGGCGGCCCGTCGGCGGACGACCACCGGTAGCCGGACTCGGTGTCGCCAGCGGTTTCGAGCTCCACGATCACCGGCACCGGGTTGCCCTGCTCGGCGAAGGAGGCCGCCAGTTGGGCGTCGCCGAGGTAGCCGGCGAGCTGTTCCGGGGTCTGCGCGCTGCCCACCGCCTGGACGCGGCCGCGCAGTACGCCGAACCGCTCCCGGGGGGCGGACTGGACGTCCAGGTCGACGCGGGCGCCGACGGGGACGGCGGAGGCGCTGTCACCCGACAGGTAGAGGACGGCGATCAGCGGCTGGTCCCCCTGCGGCTCGTGCTCCAGGGTGGCGACCTCGTCGCCCGCGGTCAGGACCGCGCCCTCCCGGGCGATCAGCGTGGTGACCCGGCCGCCGGCCACCGCGGCCACCTCCTGGTCGCCCTCGTCGGTCGCGACCAACAGCAGCGGTGCCCCGGGGGCGAGCGAGTCACCCTCGCCGGCGAGGAGTCGGGTGACCTGACCGGTCACCGGGCTCTCCAGCACATACCCGCCCTCCGGGCCGCTGAGGACGCCGGGGGCGCTCTGGCTGGCGGAGACCGAGCCGGTGAGGGCCCAGTAGGCGGCGGCCACCATCACGAGGAAGGTGACGGCGAGGACGAGCCGGCCCTGCGGGCGGGCGAGGCGCACCGGCAGGTCGAGTTCCTCCGGCGACTGCAGTTTGGAGAGGGCTTTCTGGCGAAACTGCACGAGCCATTCCTTCAGCTGCCCCGGGGATGACTGACCCGCGGATATCCGTGGAGAACCATGGATATCCGCGGGTTCAGTCGTGAACCCCGGAAGTGTGGGGTCCGGGGTTCACGATGTGCGTGCTCAGATGCCGGCGAGACCGGTGACGGCACCGGTGTTCGCGTTCACGCCGGTGATGCCGGAGACCTGGCCGGTCACCTGGCCGGCGACACCCTGGACGAAGCCGACGGTCTCCAGGGAGCCCACGGCGCTGGTCACGTCGCTGGTCAGGGCACCCACCAGGCCACCGGAGACGGAGACGAGGCCCGCCACACCGCCGGCGACGGCGTCCAGCTCGGTGTCGGCGATCTCACGGGTCTCAAGGTCGTTACGCAAGGCGCGTTTCCCTTCACTCATAATCACTTGGAATGCGCGGCGAGATAAGACAGCCACCCGTGTCGCCCACGGGCGACGGGCAATATGTCGGCCGCCGTGCTGCCGACTGCCGCCAGCGCGAGGATGTAAACACGGCGCGCGCCGTCCGGGCCAGCGCTGGGCCCCGGGGCCGGGCGTGGGGGCGGGGTGGACGGTCGCGAACGTGCGACATCCTCCGCCAAGTAGTTGTGGGATTTTCGCGTAATCGGACTGCGTGGCGCCTCGGTGTCGTGGGGGCGCCGGACTCTATGGACGCCTAAGCGACCCGATTGGTGCCATGTCCGACATGATGCGAATTCCGGTCGGATGCCGTCCACTTGTGCCCGAGGCGTGAAGATGCGCCGAAGGGTGTTTGGGGACCGGGCAGAACGGTCCCGGCCGGTGCCCGGCTAGCCGACCGAACCGACCGGTCCAGCCGTGGGGAACCGGAGCCGCCAGCGGACCTCGCCGTCCGACCACTCGTCGGTGGCCACCAGGCCGGCCGCCGCGGCCACCGCGGCGGAGGCGCCGTGCGCGGGATGGACGTGCGCCACCACCTCGCGCACCGCGCGGCCTTCCAGCCACCCCACCAGCGCCCGCGCCGCCTCCGTTGCGATGCCGCGGCCCTGCCAGGGCCTGCCCACCACCCACGCGACCTCGGCCGCCGGGCCCGTGACCGTCGCCTGCACATAGCCGGCCGCCCGGCCCTCCGCCCTGGCCCTGATGACCCAGTTGAGCCAGCCGACCCCCGGCTCCGGCGACCCCGCCACCAGCCGCGCGTAGCGGGCCCGTAACGCCACGGCGTCCAACGGCTCACCGCCGGTGAACGCGTACAGCGCCGGGTCGGCCAGCACGGCGGCCATCTCCTCGGCGTGCCCCACCCGCAGCGGTTCGAGGTCGAGCCGGGCGGTGACGAGGACTTGGGGCGTAACGGTGTCCATGCCACGATTCTCCCCGGGACCGGACGCCGTCCACCGTGAAGGGAGCCGCCGGCCATGACCGTTCCGCCGTTCGAAGCCGTGTTGTGCGACATCGACGGGGTGCTGCGGCACTGGCCGTCGCTCGACGCGATCGAGCGGGCCAACGGCCTCCCGGTCGGCGCCGTCGCGGCGGTGGCGCTGACCGGTCCGCTGGTCGAGGCGGCGATCACCGGCCGCACCACCGACGAGCAGTGGCGGGCGGCCGTCGTCGCCGAACTGGCCGCCGCCCACGGCTCCCCGGAGCGCGCCGCGGCGGCCGTCGCGGCCTGGTCCGCGGTGCTGCCGCGGGTCGACGACGAGGTGGTGGCGCTGCTGACCGGGCTGCGCGGGGTGATCCCGGTGGCGCTGGTGTCCAACGCGACGACCCGCCTGGAGGCCGACCTGGCCAGGCTCGGCCTCGCCGGGGTCGCCGACGCGATCGTCAACACCAGCGCCCTCGGCTTCGCCAAGCCGGACCCGCGCGTCTACGCGGCGGCCGCCGAACGGGTGGGCGTGCCGGCCGCGCGCTGCCTCTTCGTGGACGACACCGAGGCCAACGTCGTCGCCGCGCGCGAGGCCGGCATGACCGGCCTCCACTTCCGCACAGCGGCCGACCTCCGCACGGCGTTGCGCCGCGCCTGACCGGCGCGGCGGGGGTTTCCCCCACCCGCCCGCCCTTTTTCGCGCTCCGCGCGGGGGTGGCGGCCGCGCCGCGCTCCGCGCGTGCGGGCCTGCGGCCCGGTAGCCGCGTCGCCGACATGTGGGCGCGAACCCGTGC
>NZ_JBHXFJ010000104.1:0-14969 GCF_042722465.1 Streptomyces sp. NPDC127098 | reverse complement strand
GTGGTGGGGGAGGCGGAGGGGCCGGGCGCGCCGGCGGCGGGGGGGCCGCGCGGGCCCCACCCGCCCCGGTGGGCGCGCCCGCGCCCGAGCGGCGCGCCGCGGCCGCCTGGGTGCCGGCGCGGTACGCCGCGATGGCGCCGCTGCGGGCGGCCCGGTCCGTCGCCGGCCGGCCGTCGCCGCCCTCGAAGTCCCAACTGCTCGGCAGCCCGTCACGCCGCTCCGGCCGGCCGCCCTGGTCGCGCATCCTGGCCACCAGGTCGGCCGCCGACCGCTCGCCGGTGTCCCCGCCGTTCTGCCAGCGCCGGTACGCCTCGGGCCCCGGTCCTTGCGGACCCTCCCGCACGAAGCCCGGCGGCGGCGCGCTGACGGCCAGCGGATCGACCGCCGGCCCCTCGCCGCCCTGCCAGGACTGTGGCTGCGGAGGCGGCGGCAACTGCTGGTGCGCCTGCGGCGCCTGAGCCTGCGGCAACTGGGGCCGCCCCGGCGGCTGCGGCACCCGGGGGATGCTGCCGGTGCCCCACTCGGTGCCGGCCTCCGGGCCCTGCTGCCTCGGCTCCCGCACGAACGTCTCCGGCACGCCGGACGGCAACGGGTCGTACCCGCACAGCACTTCCTCCGCCGCCCCGGCCGCCAGGCCGGTCAGCACGGCGCGCCCGTCGTCGCAGATCAGCACCGTGCGGGCGGTGACGTTGCGGTGGGTCCAGCCGTGCGCGTGCACGATCCGGAGCGCGGCGAGCAGGTCGGCGGCCACCTCGGCCGCCCGGTAGGGGCCGAGCCGCTCCTCGGCGAGCACCGCGGCCAGCGACCTCGCCGGCAGTAACTCGCTGACGATCCAGAGTCCTTCGCCCTGCACGAAGACGTCGAAGACCTGCCCGAGCCGCGGATGGTCGGGGAGCTGGGCGGCGGCCGCCGCGGCCTCCACGGCCCGCCTGACCACCGGATCGTCGGGGACCCGGGTGGCCCGGTCGGCGCCGAAGCCGCGCCCCGCGCCGTGCCGGCCGTCCTCGTCCAGCGTCTCGGCGTCCACCACCTCGGGCAACGGCACCTGGCGCACCAGGACTTCCTGGCCGCTCGCGGTGTCGAAGGCCCGGGACTCGACGAACTCGAACTCCTCCGCGGGCGTCCTGGGGAGGCGGTAGCGATCGGCGAGCAGCCGCCCTGTGTAGTGGTCCACGATGCCTCCCCACCGCTGCCGCGCTCCGGGCACAACCGGTCTTCCACGATACGTCCCGTAGCCGCGCCACGGCTACGGTCCGTCAACTCCACTTATGTCTCAGTCCAGGGGCTGGAAGGTCTGGAACGCCGTCTCCCGCAGCGTCACGCAGTCGCTCCCGTCCCAGGCGTCGGCGGCGCAGGTGATCATGATCGCGTAACCATGGTCGTCGTCGACCCGGAAGCCACGGTCCAGCACCCGGACCCGCTCGCCGTCCTCCGTGCGCTCGAACTGCCAGTCCGCGACGGTGGGATAGTCCCGCCAGCTCACCGTCTCGATGCTCAGCAGCTCGTAGTTCGTGCTGTTCCTTCGGACCGAGGGCTCGAGGTCACGCCAGGACGCCTCCGCGTCCTCCCCCGGGCTCGCAGTGAAGTCGATCTGGATCCTGGGCAGCCCACCGTCCGACGCGCCGTATATGCCGCCCGAGTTCTGGCCGGCTATGCCGACCCGCTCCCAACCCTGCGGCAACGATATCTGGAACCGGAAGTCCTGATCCACGACTTCCGCGTATCCGGCGGGATTTCCGGGCAGCGAGTCGTCCTCGGGGTCGGCCTCGGGCGCGGTGCCGGGCGGCGCCTCGTCCTCCTGCCCCGTCGGATCCTGGGTCGGCTCCTCGGTCGGCTCGTCGGCGGGCTCGTCCGACGGCTCCTGGGCGGCGGGCTCGTCCGACGGCTCGTCGACCTGCTCCTGGCTCTGCTCGTCTGTCGGCGCCGGACCGCCCGCGTCGGTGTCGTCGTCGCCGCCGAGCGTCAGGAAGAGCGTGGTGCCGAGCACGGCCAGCAGCACGACGACCACCGCGGCGGCGATCAGCGCCCGCCGGCGCCGGTCGTCCCCCGCGACGGCGGGTGCCACGACCGTCGCCGGCGGCTCACCTGGGCGGCGGCCGAGCGTGGCGAGCCCGACGACCACCGTCCGGTCGTCGGAGCCCTCCGGGGCCCGCAGCGCCTCCTGGAGCATCTCCCGGGCGGTCGGCTCGTCGATCCGCAGCGCCGGGTCCTTGACCAGCAGCCCGTTGACGACCTCGGTGAGCGGACCGGCCTTGCTCGGCGGCACCACCGGATCGTGCATCACGGCCGCCAGGGTGGCGATGGCCCCGCCCTCGTCGTACGGCGGCCTGCCCTCCACGCAGCAGTACAGCAGCGCGCCGAGCGACCACAGGTCGGCCGGCGGCCCTGGCGCCTCGCCACGGGCCCGCTCGGGCGAGATGTAGGACGGCGCGCCCACCAGCATGCCGGTCGAGGTGATCGACGGGTCGCCCTCCACCTTGGCGATGCCGAAGTCGGTGAGGACGACGCGGTCGTCCTCGGAGACCAGGACGTTGGACGGCTTCACGTCGCGGTGCAGGATGCCGGCCGCGTGCGCGGCGCGCAGCACGTCGAGGATCTCCAGGCCGATCTCGGCGGCCCGCCGCGGCGACATCGGCCCGTCCCGCCGGATGACGTCCGCGAGCGAGCGCCCCTCGATCAGCTCCATCACGATCCAGGGCCGCGACCCCTCGTCCACGACGTCGAACACGGTGACGACGCCGCGGCTGCGGATGGTGGCGATGGCCTTGGCCTCGCGCATGGTCCGGGTGATCATGCGCCGCCGCTCGGCGTCCTCGACCCCGGCGGGCAGTCGCAGCTCCTTCACGGCGACGGTGCGGCCGAGGACCTCGTCCCTGGCCTCCCACACCGTCCCCATCCCGCCCCGCCCGACGACGGCCCCCAGCCGGTAACGCCCCTTCAACAACCGCCCCTCGCCGCCACCGCGCTCCGCGGGGGGCCCAGCAGGAACCGCGAGCTCCGCCCGCGGATCGCGCTCCGCGCCCTTGCGCTCCGCGCGGGGAGCCGCGACGGCGGCTCCGTCCGCACGTTCCGCGTCAGTGCTCTCCTCCGCGGCACGCGAAGGGACGTGCTCGCCGTCGTCGCCGCCTCCCGCGCGGGAGGCGCTCCGGCCCGAGCCGGCGACCTTCCCGTCCGCGGCGGCAGCGCCGTCGGTCTCGCCACGAGCGGCAGCGTCCTCGCGCTCCCCCGCCCCCGAGGGGGTCTCGCCGCGCGCAGCGCTCCGCCCCGCGCCGGAGGCGGTGGGTGACTGATCGGTCGTCACCACGTCGACCGGCGTATCCGGCGAATCGTCATCCCCCGGTGTCCTTCTGACCGGTCCGCCGGCAGGCGGAGGCGCGGTCTCGTCCTTGTCCTGGTGGCCCATGTGTAGCGTCCCCTCCGGCTTCCCCGGACATTGTCACCCATCCGACCGACACCCGGGCGCCCGGCGGCCGACTACAGCGGAACCGTGTCCGGCGCGCCAAGGCGGGCCGCGTCGGCCGTCTGGTCGTCGGGTTGCAACTGCGACTCACGCTCCGCCTCGACCCGCTTCTGGTAGTGCTCGACCTCCCGCGCCACCTGGTCGGCCGTCCAGCCGAGCACCGGCGCCATCAGCTCGGCGCACTCGCGCGCGCTGCGCGTCCCGCGGTCGAACGTCTCGATGGAGATACGGGTGCGGCGGGTCAGCACGTCCTCCAGATGGCGGGCCCCCTCGTGCGAACTGGCGTAGACGATTTCGGCCTTGAGGTAGTCGTCGGCCGCCGGCAGCGGCTCGCCGAGGCGGGGGTCGGCCGCGATGAGCTCGAGCACCTCCTCGGTCAGCGAGCCGTAGCGACCGAGCAGGTGCTCGACGCGGGCCTGGTGGAGGCCGAAGCGCGCCGCGAGACCGGCCCTGGCGTTCCACAGGGCGTGGTAGCCCTCGGCGCCGGCCAGCCGCACCTCCTCCGTGCAGCAGGGGGCGACGCGCCGGTCGAGGCCGTGGACGGCGGCGTCGACCGCGTCCTTGGCCATCACCCGGTAGGTGGTGTACTTGCCGCCGGCGACGACCACCAGGCCCGGCACCGGGTGCGCGACCGTGTGCTCGCGCGACAGCTTGCTCGTCGCGTCCGACTCGCCGGCCAGCAGCGGCCGCAGCCCGGCGTAGACGCCCTCCACGTCGTCCCTGGTGAGCGGCACGGCCAGCACCGAGTTGACGTGCTCGAGCAGGTAGTCGATGTCGGCGCTCGACGCCGCGGGGTGGGCCTTGTCGAGGTCCCAGGCGGTGTCGGTGGTGCCGACGATCCAGTGCCGGCCCCAGGGGATGACGAAGAGCACGCTCTTCTCGGTGCGCAGGATGAGGCCGGTGGTGGAGTGGATCCGGTCCTTGGGGACCACCAGGTGGATGCCCTTGGAGGCGCGTACGTGCAGGTGGCCGCGCTCGGCGATCATGGCCTGGGTGTCGTCCGTCCAGACCCCGGTCGCGTTGACGACCTGCTTGGCCCTGATCTCGTAGCTGCCGTCCTCCTCCAGGTCCTTGACCCTGACCCCGACGACCCGCTCGCCCTCGCGCAGGAACTCGGTGACGCGCGCCCGGTTGGCGGCGAGCGCGCCGTAGCGGGCGGCGGTGCGCACCAGCGTCGCGACGAAGCGTGCGTCGTCCACCTGGGCGTCGTAGTACTGGAGGGCGCCGACCAGCGCCTCCTTCTTCAGGCAGGGCGCCACCCGCAGGGCGTGACGGCGGCTCAGGTGACGGTGGTGCGGCAGGCCGCGGCCGTGTCCCGACGAGGTGGCCATGACGTCGTAGAGCGCGACGCCCGAGCCGGCGTAGAACCGCTCCCAGCCGCGGTGTCGGAGCGGGTAGAGGAACGGTACGGGGCGCACCAGGTGGGGGGCGAGACGCTCCAGGAGCAGCCCACGCTCCTTCAGCGCCTCGCGGACCAGGCCGAAGTCGAGCATCTCCAGGTAGCGCAGGCCGCCGTGGATCAGCTTGCTCGACCTGCTCGAGGTGCCGGAGGCCCAGTCCCGCGCCTCCACGAGGCCGGTGGTGAGCCCGCGGGTGACGGCGTCAAGCGCGGTGCCCGCCCCGACCACCCCGCCGCCGACCACCAGCACGTCGAGCTCGCGTTCCGCCATCCGGGCGAGCGCGGTGGCGCGCTGCTCCGGCCCCAGTGCGGCTGTCTTCACGCCTGCCTCCAGTTCGCCTCGCCCTGATCCGCTTCTTCGCTGCGCCGAACGACCGTCCGAGGGTAGTCATGACGTCCCTGCTCCGATACTCCCCCATTTCCCGTGATGTGGCGCGCCGTCTGTCCACAGGCACAGCCAATACACCATATCTTTCATATATGCCCCTAAGCTGACTTGCAGTTCGAGGGGGGCGGGAGGGAAGGGAGCGGAAAACGTCCATGCCCGCTGATCTCGCGGTCCTCGGCCTCGGCCAGTTGGGGCTGCCGGCCGCCCAGGCCGCCACCGCGGCCGGCATCGGCACCGTCTGCTTCACCCCCGACACCCGCGCCGCCGCCGCGCTCAACGCCGGGCGCCCGCCCGCCTCCGGCGCGCTGGCCGCCTCAGAACTGCGCCGGATGCTCGCCGCCGGCTTCCGCGCCGTCAGCGACCCCGCCGTGCTCGGCCGGGCCAGGTCCGCGCTGATCTGCGCGCCGACCCCGCTGGGCGCCGACGGCGCGCCCGACCTGGGCGGCGTCCGGGAGGCCGCGACCACGCTCGCGCCCCGGCTGCGCCCCCACACCCTCGTCGTCCTCGAGTCCGCGGTCTGCCCCGGCACCACGGAGGACGTCGTCCGCCCGCTGCTCGAACGCGGCTCCGGGCTGCGCGCCGGGCGCGACTTCCACCTGGCGCACGCGCCGGGGCGCCTCGACCCGGCCGACCGCGCCCCGGGACAGCCGCGCGTCATCGGGGGCCTCACCCCCGCCTGCACCGAGGCGGCCGCCGCCTTCTACGGCCGGCTCACCGACCGGGTGGTGCGCGCCAGGGGGGTGCGGGAGGCGGAGGCCGCCAAGGTGCTGGAGACCAACCTCAGACACGTCACCACCGCCCTGGTCAACGAGATGGCGGTGCTCTGCCACGACCTCGGCGTCGACGTCTGGGACGTGGTGCGCTGCGCCGAGAGCCGCCCCTCGGTGCCGCCCGCGATCCGTCCGGGGCCCGGCGTGGGAGGCCACACCGTCCCCATGGACCCCGGCCGCCGGCTGCCCCTGGTGGGGTTGGCCAAGCGGATCAACGAGCGGATGCCGCGCTATGTGACCCGCCGCGCCGCCGCGCTGCTCAACGAGCACGGCAAGGCGGCGCGCGGCGCCCGCGTCCTGCTGCTCGGCGTCACCTACCGCCCGGACCAGCCCGACCAGGAGCGCGCGCCGGCCGCCGACGTGGCCGCCCTGCTGCTCGCTCTCGGCGCCCACCTCTCCTTCCACGACCCGTTCGCCGCCGAGTGGCGGGTCGCCGACCGGCCGGTCCCGCGCGCGGAGTCGCCCTACGAGGAGGCGGCGGCGGCCGACCTGACGCTGCTGCTCCAGCACCACGCGACCTACGACCTCCAGGGCCTGGCCGCCAAGGCCCAGCTCCTCCTCGACACCACGGGCGCGACGCCGGCAGGCGCGGCGCACCGCCTCTGAGCACGCCGGGTGACGCCGCCGCGCGCCGGTCGCCTGGCGTTCAGGCGCGGTTTCCCGGGCACCGCCAAGGTGTGCGCCATGAGCACAAACACCCACGAATCACAGGACGCGCAGGACTCCGCCGGGCTGAGCCGGCGCTCGTTCGTCGCCCGTTCCGCGACCGCCGGCGCCGGCCTGGCGATCGCCGGCACGGCCGGCGTGCTGGCCACCGCCCCCGGCGCCGTCGGCGAACCGGGCCACGACGGCGGACGGGGCCGGCGCGAGCCGGGCTACGGCCCGCTCGTCACCGACCCGGCCGGCATCCTCTCCCTGCCCGCCGGCTTCTCCTACCGCGTCATCACCCGCGCCGGCGAGACCACGCTGGAGAGCGGCGAGACCACCCCCTCGAACCACGACGGCACCGGCTGTTTCGCCGGCGCGCGCGGCGCCCACCTGCTGGTCGTCAACCACGAGCTCGACGGCCCGCGCACCGAGGCCGACCACCCGGTGCCGCTCGCCGAGGACCTGGTGTACGACCCGGCGGCGCCCGGCGGCTGCACCGTGGTGGAGGTCGTCGACGGCGGCGACCACGTCACCGAGTGGGTCGGCATCGCCGGCACCGCCAACAACTGCGCCGGCGGCACCACCCCCTGGGGCACCTGGCTGACCTGCGAGGAGAACGCCGACCGCGCCGGCGAGAACGGCATGACCAAGGACCACGGCTACGTGTTCGAGGTCGACCCCTACGACCGGGAGGCCAACCGCTCCCCCCGGCCCATCAAGGCGCTCGGCCGCTTCGAGCACGAGGCCGTCGTGGTCGACCCGCGCCGCGGCGACCTGTACCTCACCGAGGACGCCGACGAGCCCAACGGCCTCTTCTACCGCTGGGTCCCGCCGCGCGGCTTCCGCCACGGCCGCGGCCGGCTCGGCACGCTGGCCGACGACGCGGGCACGCTGCAGGCGTTCAAGTGCTTCGACTCCCAGGGCCGGTTCGTCGACGACCTCTCCCGCACCACCAGGACCGGCACGGTCTACGGCGTCGACTGGGTGGACGTGCCGGACCGCGACGCGCGCGACGCGTCCATCCGCGAGCAGTTCGGCGCGGGCGAGATCACCAGGGCCCGCAAGCTCGAGGGCATGTGGTGGGGCGACGACGGCGCCTACTTCGTCTCCTCCTACGCCCGTGAGGAGAGCCCGGGCACCCCGCACGACGGCCAGGTCTGGTTCTACGACCCCAGGCGCCGGACCGTCACGCTCAAGGTGCTGCTCGGCGTCAACCCCGACCCGTCGCGGGAGGGCCACCTGGACGGCCCGGACAACATCACCGTCTCGCCCTACGGCGGCCTGATCATCGCGGAGGACGGCGACGGCCTCCAGCACCTCTTCGGCGCCACCGACGACGGCCGGACGTGGGCGCTGGCCCGCAACGAGGTGAACATCGGCACCGCCGAGGAGCCGGAGTTCAGCGAGTTCACCGGCGTCACCTTCTCGCCGGACGGCGGCACCCTCTACGCCCACATCCAGGAGCCCGGCATCATGCTGGCGATCACCGGCCCCTGGCACCGGTGACCCGCTCTCGCGCCGGCCGGCGACGGCCGGCGCGAGCCGCCGTCAGCGGGAGCGCGCGACCGTCACCTCGACGCGCTGGAACTCCTTGAGCTCCGAGTAGCCCGTCGTCGCCATCGCCCGCCGCAGCGCGCCGAAGAAGTTCATCGAGCCGTCCGGGGTGTGCGAGGGGCCGGTCAGCACCTCCTTGGTGGTGCCGACCGTGCCCAGGTGCACCTTCTTGCCCCGCGGCACGTCCTCGTGCACGGCCTCCATGCCCCAGTGGTGCCCGCGCCCCGGCGCGTCCGTCGCGCGGGCCAGCGGCGAGCCCATCATCACGGCGTCCGCGCCGCAGGCGATCGCCTTCGGCAGGTCGCCTGACCAGCCGACGCCGCCGTCCGCGATGACGTGCACATAGCGGCCGCCCGACTCGTCCATGTAGTCGCGGCGGGCGGCCGCGACGTCCGCCACCGCCGTGGCCATCGGCACCTGGATGCCCAGCACGTTCCGCGTGGTGTGCGCCGCGCCGCCGCCGAAGCCGACCAGCACCCCGGCCGCGCCGGTGCGCATCAGGTGCAGCGCCGCCGTGTACGTGGCACAGCCGCCGACGATCACCGGCACGTCGAGCTCGTAGATGAACTGCTTGAGGTTCAACGGCTCGGCCGCGCCCGACACGTGCTCAGCCGAGACGGTCGTGCCGCGGATCACGAAGATGTCGACGCCCGCGTCCAGCACGGCCTTGGAGAACTGCGCGGTGCGCTGCGGCGAGAGCGCCGCCGCCGTGACCACGCCGGCCTCCCTGACCTCGCGGATCCGCTGGAAGATCAGCTCCTCCCTGATGGGCGCCGCGTAGATCTCCTGGAGCCGCCGGTTGGCCGAGCCCTCGTCCAGCTCGGTGATCTCGGCGAGCAGCGGCTCCGGGTCCTCGTAACGGGTCCACAGCCCTTCGAGGTTGAGCACGCCGAGGCCACCGAGCTCACCGATGGCGATGGCGGTGGCCGGCGAGACCACCGAGTCCATCGGCGCGGCGAGGAAGGGCAGTTCGAAGCGGTAGGCGTCGATCTGCCAGGCGATCGAGACCTCCTTGGGATCACGCGTCCGCCGGCTGGGCACCACGGCGATGTCGTCGAAGGCGTATGCCCGCCGGCCGCGCTTGCCGCGCCCGATCTCGATCTCAGTCACGTCCAGAGCCTTTCCACGGGGTTGTGCGCCCCCCAGTATCGCGCGCCCGGTGTCGGTGTCGCGCCCCCGCTCAGCGGCCCGAGTAGTTGGGCGCCTCGACCGTCATCTGGATGTCGTGCGGGTGGCTCTCGTGCAGGCCGGCGGAGGTGATCCGCACGAAGCGACCACGCTCCTTGATCTCCGGCACCGTGCGGCCGCCGAGGTAGTACATGGACTGGTGCAGGCCGCCGACCAGCTGGTGGACCACGGACGCCAGCGGGCCGCGGTAGGGCACCTGGCCCTCGATGCCCTCGGGGATCAGCTTGTCGTCGTCCGAGACCTCGTCCTGGAAGTACCGGTCCTTGGAGTACGAGCGCCGCTCGCCGCGCGACTGCATGGCGCCGAGCGAGCCCATGCCGCGGTAGGACTTCCACTGCTTGCCGTTGATGAACATCAGCTCGCCCGGGGACTCCTCGCAGCCGGCCAGCAGGCTGCCGAGCATCACCGTGTCGGCGCCGGCGACCAGCGCCTTGGCGATGTCCCCGCTGTACTGCAGGCCGCCGTCCCCGATGACCGGGATGCCGGCCTCGCGGGCCGCGAGCGAGGCCTCGTAGATCGCGGTGACCTGCGGCACGCCCACGCCCGCGACCACCCGGGTGGTGCAGATGGAGCCGGGGCCCACGCCGACCTTGATGCCGTCCACGCCGGCGTCGACCAGCGCCTTGGCGCCGTCCCTGGTGGCGACGTTGCCCGCGACGATGTCGACCCGGTCGTAGTTGGACTTGATCTTGGCGGCCATCTCCGGCACCAGACGCGAGTGGCCGTGCGCGGTGTCCACCACCAGGAAGTCGACGCCGGCCTCGATCAGCGCCTCGGCCCGCTCGTACGCGTCCCCGCCGACGCCGACCGCCGCGCCCACGATCAGCCGGCCGTTCGCGTCCTTGGCGGCGCGCGGGTACTGCTCGGCCTTGACGAAGTCCTTGACGGTGATCAGGCCGCGCAGCCGTCCCTCGTCGTCGACCAGCGGCAGCTTCTCGATCTTGTGCCGGCGCAGCAGCCCCATGGCGTCGTCGCGCGAGATCCCGACCCGCCCGGTGACCAGCGGCATCGGGGTCATCACCTCGCGGACCTGGCGGGCGCGGTCCGACTCGAAGGCCATGTCCCGGTTGGTGACGATGCCCAGCAGCCGGCCCTCGGCGTCCGTGACGGGGACGCCGCTGATCCGGAACCTGCCGCAGATCTCGTCGGCCTCGCGCAGCGTGGCGTCGGGGCGGACAGTGATCGGGTCGGTGACCATCCCGGACTCGGAGCGCTTGACGCGGTCGACCTGGGCGGCCTGCTCCTCGATCGACAGGTTGCGGTGGAGCACGCCGGCGCCGCCCTGGCGGGCCATGGCGATGGCCATCCTGGCCTCGGTGACCTTGTCCATCGCCGCGGAGAGCAGCGGAACGTTTACCCGGACGTTCCGCGAGATGCGCGAGGAGGTGTCGATGTCCTGCGGCGCCATGTCGGCCGCTCCAGGCAGCAGCAGCACGTCGTCGAAGGTCAGCCCGAGGGCAGCGAACTTCTCGGGTACCTCGCCCGCGTAATCAGTCATGACAGCCTTACAGCCTTTCCCGCATCTCCGGCGTACTCCCCTTGGGCTCACCCCGCCGGGGTGCACTCCATGCTACGGCTCCCGCGAGGGGCCACTGACCGGGCCGTCCAGGCTCGCCTGACAGCGCGCCCGGCGGTCGCGGCCCCCGGGGCCGGCCTAGCGGCCCGCCAGCGCGCGCAGCCTGGAGAGCGCCCGGTGCTGGGCGACCCGGACGGCACCCGGCGACATGCCGAGGACCTGGCCCGTCTCCTCGGCGGTCAGCCCGATCGCGACCCGCAGCAGCACCAGCTCCCGCAGGTGCCCCGGCAGGTCGGCCAGCAGCTTCTTGGCCCACTCGGCGTCGCTGCTCTGCAGCGCGCGCTCCTCGGGCCCGAGCGAGTCGTCCGGCCGCTCCGGCATCTGGTCGGAGGGCACGGCGGTGGAGCCCGGGTGCCGCAGCGCCGCCCGCTGGAGGTCGGCGACCTTGTTCTGGGCGATGGCGACGACGAAGGCGTCGAACGGCCGTCCCGTGTCGCGGTAGCGCGGCAGCGCGCACAGCACCGCGAGACAGACCTCCTGCGCCAGGTCGTCCACGAAGTCTCTGGCCTCGGCCGGCAGTCGGGCGAGGCGGGTGCGGCAGTAGCGCAGCGCCAGCGGATGCACGTGTGCCAACAGGTCGTGGGTCGCCTGCGCGTCCCCTTCCGAGGCGCGATGCACGAGGGTGCCGATCCCGGTTGCCTCGTCGTCGCGCATCGGTCCATGGTGCACCGTTCCTCCACGATCAGAACCACCGTGGGCTGAGTTGTGCACCGAAGCGTTATGTGCGGGAGCGCTCAGCGTCATGTTCCTCGCTCTCCCCTTGCATGTGGCCGGCTCGTCCCCAAGGAGCGTCATGCCTTCAAGGATGCGTCACCCGGGAACTTTTTGAGCACGGCCGCCCGACCTGCCCGCTCCCGGGCTGCTCACCGGACGGGGTGAGGGCCGCCGCCGCGCTCCCCGTCCGGCCGTTGAACTGGTCGTTCCGAACCCTCAGCGGACCAGGCCCCAGCGGAAGCCCAGCGCCACCGCGTGCGCGCGGTCGGAGGCGCCGAGCTTCTTGAACAGCCGCCGGGCGTGCGTCTTGACCGTGTCCTCCGAGAGGAAGAGCTCACGGCCGATCTCCGCGTTGGACCGGCCGTGACTCATCCCCTCGAGCACCTGGATCTCGCGCGCCGTGAGCGTGGGGGCCGCGCCCATGTCGGACGAGCGGAGCCGGCGCGGCGCGAGGCGCCAGGTCGGGTCGGCGAGCGCCTGCGTGACGGTGGCGCGAAGCTCCGCCCGCGAGGCGTCCTTGTGTAGATAGCCGCGGGCGCCGGCGGCCACGGCCAGGGCCACGCCGTCCAGGTCCTCGGCGACGGTCAGCATGATGATGCGGGCGCCGGGATCGGCGGAAAGCAACCGGCGGACGGTTTCCACGCCCCCGAGCCCGGGCATGCGCACGTCCATCAAAATCAGATCGGAACGATCGGCGCCCCAGCGGCGCAGGACTTCCTCGCCGTTGGCCGCCGTCGTGACTCGCTCGACGCCAGGCACGGTCGCGACCGCGCGGCGCAGCGCCTCCCGGGCGAGCGGGGAGTCGTCGCAGACAAGGACGGACGTCATGGCCGGCCTCCGCAGCTGATGCGCATCACCTTGAGCCTCCAGGCAAGTTGTGTGTCGTCATCTGTGCGGTTGACCAGGCCCGTCAACCGCCTCCGCCCTCTCAACGACGGTCACCCGAAAGAGTTACGGCCGCCAACCACACAGCACCAGCACTCTACGTGACCGACTTATCACACGGGAGCCCCTATCCGGTAAACACGCCGAACATCGACTTCGCCCTTTTTGGGCTTCTTGCCCATCTTGAGGTGTCTACGGCTATATTCGGCTGGTAGTCATATTTACATCAGGCTTCATGAGCTTCTGCAGCAGATCGAAGACGATGGGACACAGTCATGGCAGACTTCTCGCGCCTTCCCGGCCCCAATGCCGACCTGTGGGACTGGCAGCTGCTCGCCGCCTGCCGCGGCGTCGACAGTTCGCTGTTCTTCCATCCAGAGGGCGAGCGCGGCGCGGCCCGCAGCGCTCGCGAAGAGGCCGCCAAGGAAGTGTGCATGCGCTGCCCCGTGCGCGCGGAGTGCGCGGCGCACGCGCTGTCCGTCCGCGAGCCCTACGGGGTGTGGGGCGGGCTCACGGAGGACGACCGTGAGGAACTGCTGGGGCGCGCGCGGCGCGACCTGGCGGGCGCCGCGGCGCGCGGCGGCGGCAGGAGCACCGGCTCCTAGCCGGTGCTCCTGGCCGGCTCCGGCGCACACCAGCACACTCCCGGCGGCCGGGCGCCGCCACGCCGACCACTACGGTTCGGCCTATGACAACCGCATTGGTGACGGGTTCGACCGCCGGCCTCGGCGCCGCCTTCGCACGCCGGCTCGCCCGCGACCGGCACAACCTGGTGCTGGTCGCCCGCGACGGGGACGCGCTGCGACGGCAGGCAGCCGAGCTGCACGACCGGCACGGCATAGAGGCCACGGTGCTGGTCGCCGACCTGGCCACGGACGAGGGCATCGAGGCCGTCGAGCGACGGCTCGCCGACCCCGACCGGCCCGTCGGCCTCCTGGTCAACAACGCCGGCTTCGGTCTGCGGGGCCGCTTCCTCGACGTCCCCATGGCCGACGAGCTGCGGATGCTCAGGGTGCACTGCGAGGCGGTGCTCAGACTCACGTCCGCGGCCGCCGAGGCGATGCGCCGGCGCGGCCGGGGCGGGGTGATCAACGTGGCCTCGGTCGCCGCGTTCGTGCCCCGCGGCACCTACGGCGCGTCCAAGGCATGGGTGGTGCAGTTCACCCAGGGGGTGGCCCGGGACCTGGCGGGCAGCGGGGTGCGGCTGCTCGCGCTCTGCCCGGGGTTCGTCCGCACCGAGTTCCACCAGCGGGCGGGCATGAGCACCGACAACATCCCGAACTGGATGTGGCTGGAGGCGGACCGGGTGGTGGACGCGGCGCTGCAGGACCTGGCCCGCGGCCGGTCGCTGAGCGTGCCCGACGCCCGGTACAAGGCGCTGCTCGGCGTCACCAAGCTGGTGCCACGCGGCGCGCTGGGCGCCGTTTCCTCGCGGGCCGGACGGAAGTACGGCCCCCGGCGCCCGAACGGACGGACGGAGGGCGCCGGGGATGATCTGTGACGAAACAGACACGACTCACTAGGCTGGACGTATGAGAAACAGGCGCCTAGAGACTCGGATCCATCATGACTTTCGTACAGGTAATCGATTGCCGGACCAGCCGGGTCGATGAGCTGAACCGGCTGATGGACACCTGGGTGGCCAGCACCCAGGGCAAGCGGACCGCTACCCATTCGGTGGTCGGCACGGACCGGGACGACTCGACGCACGTCGTCGAGATCGTGGAGTTCCCCTCGTACGAGGAGGCCAAGCGCAACTCGGACCTGCCGGAGACCGGGCGGATCTTCGAGGAGATGGTCGCGCTCTGCGACGACGTGCCACGCTTCACCGACCTTGACGTGGTGCGCGACGAGCAGCTGAACAAGGCGACGGCCAGGAGCTTCTTCGAGGAGATCAGCAAGGGCAACCCGAACGCCCTGGAGGGGCTGTGCACGCCGGGCTACGTCGACCACGACCCGGGCAACGGACCGGAGCCGGTCGGCCGGGCCGAGGCCGAGTCGATCGCCGCCCGCTACGTCGGCGCCATCTCGCCCACCTTCCTGATCGACGACCAGGTGGCGGAGGGCGACATGGTGACCACCCGCTGGACGGTCACCGGCACGCACGACGGCGAGTTCATGGGCCTCCCGCCCACGGGCCGGCCGGTGCGGATCACCGGGCAGACCACCCACCGGTTCGACCACGGGCTGATCGCCGAGGCCTGGTGGAACTGGGACCAGTTCGGACTGCTCAGCCAGATCGGCATGGTCGAGCTCTGACCCCCGGGACCTGACCGGCCCACCCCACGTACGCCGAGGGCCCCGGCGCCGCGAGCGGTACTCGCGGCGCCCGGGCCCGGTACCCGCCCCGGGTTCCCCGGGTGAGGGGGGATGCGCAATGGGCGGGG
>NZ_JBHXFJ010000103.1:0-15437 GCF_042722465.1 Streptomyces sp. NPDC127098 | reverse complement strand
CCTCGGCCCTGCCGGGCCCTCGGCCCTGCCGGGCCTTGTACCGCGCGCAGCGCGGTCAGGCCCCCGCGCGCAGCGCGCGAAAAGGGCGGGTGGGTGGGGAACATCCCGGCGCGAAGCGTCCAAGCCCCCGGCGGCGTAGCCGCCGCAGGCCCTCGGCCCGGCCGGGCCGCTCACCACGCGGAGCGCGAAGAGGGCGGGTGGGTGGGGGACAAAACCCGGCGCGAAGCGCCGGACCGCGCACCGCGCGGCGGCCGGCCCCCGCGCAGCGGGAAGGGCGGGTGGGTGGGGGGAAACCGCCGTGGTCGTCGAGTCAGGCGCGGGGGAGGAACTGCGGGCCCTGCGGGGGGAGCGTGAACGACGGGTCCGGCTGGGGCGGCGCGGCGTGCCGCCGCGCCGCGGTGACGCCGAAGTCCGCCGCCAGCGCGACAAGACCGCCCGCGTAGCCGCGGCCGACCGCGTGGAACTCCCAGCCCGCCGCCGTGCGCCCGAAGAACCCGCAGACCAGCGCCGTCTCCCCCACGGCGGGAGCCAACCGCAGCAGCGCGAGCCCGGCCGTCGCGCCCGGCGCGGTCGCCGCGTCCTGGAGGAGCAGCCGGGGGGCGCTCTCCGCCACGCGGAAGCCGCCGGCGTCCGACGAGGCCGCCAGCACCACCCGCGTCACGCCGGCGTCGAGCCGGCCCAGGTCGGCCTCGACGGAGTCCCGCAGGCCGGCCGCCTCCCGCCGCTTCGGCAGCCGCCGCACCAGGCCCGTCGGATGGCGCGGCTGGTTGTAGAAGACGAAGTCACCCTCCGTGCGTACGCGCCCACCGGGGCCGAGCAGCAGGGCCGAGAGATCGATATCGGGGGTGTCCGGGGTATCAGAGCTCCCCGACGTCCCGGTGGGTTTCCACCGCAACACGGCTCGCAATGAGGCGACGGGCAGGTGAATTGTCGCCCCTCTCTCCAGTGCCTGCGTCATAGCAGGAATCCTGCCTTCCGCCACACCAACGAAACAATGTCGCGCTTACGATTGCGAGGGGATCCGGTAAGCCAGCGGGGCGGCCGGAACCGCTGCCAAAATCCGGGGAGATCCATGCGGCATTACAGGCACCTCACGCCTGCGCAACGTCGCGCGCTGTTTCACCGGGAGCCCGCCGATTTCGGGCCGGCCTCCCCCGTCAGGACGTTGGGCGTCGCCCTCGGCGCCACGCTCTACTGCCCGGCCACCCGCCCCAGGCTGGCCGCCGACGTCCGAAAGCAGGCCGACGCCGGCGTCGTGTCGATGGTGCTGTGCCTGGAGGACTCGATCAGCGACGCGGAGGTGGAGGGCGCCGAGGAGAACCTGGTGCGGCAGTTCCACAAGCTGCTGTCCGAGCCGGAGGACGCGCTGCCGCTGCTGTTCGTCCGGGTGCGCGTCCCCGAGCAGATCACCGATCTCACCCGCCGCCTCGGTCCGGCGATCCGGCTGCTCACCGGCTTCGTGCTGCCGAAGTTCACCGCCACCTCCGGGCCGGCGTTCCTGGAGGCGCTGACCGGCGCCGAGGTCATGTGCGGCCGGCGGCTGCTGGCCATGCCGGTGCTTGAGTCGCCCGAGCTGCTGCACCTGGAGACCCGCGCCGAAGGACTGCGTGCCGCGGCCCTCGTCGTCGACAAGTACCGCGAGCGCATACCCGCCGTCCGGCTCGGCGTCACCGACTTCTGCTCCGCCTACGGGCTGCGCCGCAGCCCCGACATGACGGCCTACGACGTGCACCTGGTCGCCTCCGTGATCGCCGACGTCGTCAACGTCTTCGGCCGCGCCGACGGCACCGGCTACACCGTCACCGGGCCGGTCTGGGAGTACTTCCGCGCCCAGGAGCGCATGTTCAAGCCCCAGCTGCGCAACAGCCCGTTCAGCGGCCGCGCCGAGGAGCTCCGCGCCCGGCTGATCGAGCACGACATGGACAGCCTGCTCCAGGAGATCGAACTCGACCGTGCCAACGGCCTGTTGGGCAAGACCTGCATCCACCCCTCGCACGTCGCGCCGGTGCACGCGCTGTCCGTGGTCAGCCACGAGGAGTACAGCGACGCGGTCGACATCGTCGGCGCAGGACCCGAGGGCGGCGGGGTGCTGCGCTCCGCCTACACCAACAAGATGAACGAGGTGAAGCCGCACCGCGCCTGGGCCGCCCGCACCCTCCAGCGCGCCGAGGTGTTCGGCGTCGCCAGGGAGGGCGTGGACTTCGTGGACCTGCTGGCGGCCGGCATCGGGGTGGCGGCATGAGCGACACCCACCTGGACACGGACATATGGGCGGGGGACTGGGTCACCCGGCGGCTCGGCGTGCGGCTCGAGGGTGAGGGCACCAGGGAACTGCTCGGCCTCGCGCTGCGCCGCAACCCGAAGCGTTCCCACCTGCTGGTCTCCTCCGTGCTCGGCAAGCACGTGCCGCAGCGCCCGGCCACCGTGCACGGCACGGGCCTTGAGCTCGGCCGCCGGGTGCGCGAGGCGCTGGGCGCCGAGGAGGCGGCCAGGGCCGTGGTGCTCGGTTACGCGGAGACCGCCACCGGACTCGGCCACAGCGTCGCCGACGGGCTCGGCGCCGCCGCCTACCTGCACTCCACCCGCCGGCCGGTGCCGGGCGTCGCCCCGGTCGGCGGCTTCGAGGAGGAGCA
Source organism: Streptomyces sp. NPDC127098 (assembly GCF_042722465.1). Lineage (NCBI taxonomy): Bacteria > Bacillati > Actinomycetota > Actinomycetes > Kitasatosporales > Streptomycetaceae > Streptomyces > Streptomyces sp. NPDC127098. The sequence continues at coordinate 12,804 of NZ_JBHXFJ010000103.1, read as the reverse complement.
CAGCCACCACACCTCACACCTGCTGCTGCCCACCGACCCGGCGCTGCTCGCCGGCGGCGGGCCGCTGGTGCTGGTCGACGACGAGCTGTCCACCGGCCGCACCGTCCGCAACACGGTCGCCGCGCTGCACCGCGACGCGCCCCGGCAGCGCTACGTGGTGGCCACCCTCGTCGACATGCGGACCGAGGCCGACCGGGCGGCGCTGGCCAAGTTCGCGGCCGAGCTCGGCGCGGTCGTCGACGTGGTGTCGCTGGCCGGCGGCCGGGTGTCGCTGCCCGCGGACGTGCTGACGCGTGGCGCCGCGCTGGTCGCCGAGTTCGAGGCCGCCGGCGCCCCGGCGGCCGAGGCGCCGCCGGCCGCGCCCGTGGCGCGGGTCGAGCTCGACTGGCCGGCCGGCCTGCCGGACGGCGGCCGGCACGGCTTCACCCCGGCCCACCGCCGGCGCCTCGAGGCCGCGCTGCCGGCGTTGGCCGCCCGGGTCGCCGCCGCGCTGCCGGCCGGCGCCCGCCGGGTGCTGGTCCTCGGCACCGAGGAGCTGATGTACGTGCCGCTGCGGCTCGCCGAGGCCACGGCCGAGCTGCTGGGCGACGAGGGCCCCGAGGTGCTGTTCTCCACCACCACCCGCTCCCCGGTGCTGCCCGTCGACGACCCCGGCTACGCCATCCGCAGCCGGCTCACCTTCCCCTCCCACGACGACCCGGCCGACGGCCCGGGACCCCGCTACGCCTACAACGTCGCCGGCCGCGCCTGGGACGCGATCCTGCTGGTCACCGATGTCGCAGGCGACACCGAGGCGCTGCACGCCCCCGGCGGCCTGCTGGCGCGGCTCGCCGAGCTCACCCCGTGCCCGCTGCTCGCCGTCGTGCCCGACCGGCGGCTCGCCGAGCCGCTGCGCGGCCCGGCGTTCGGCTCCTACGCGGCCGAGGAGGTCGGCTGGCTGCTCCAGGACCTCTCCGAGGTCACCCTGGAGGCCCCGGCCGAGGAGCGCGAGGAGGCCATCCAGTCGGGCGGCGCGCACTACGCCGAGTCGCTGCCCGTCGAGTACCAGCCGAGCCCCGACTACCAGCGGCTCTTCCACGCCGCGCTCGCCGCCTCGGCCCGCCGGGTGGCGCGCGCCGTGGGCACCGTCACCGAGGCGGTGCTCGCCGAGCGCGGCCGCCCTGGCCACCCGCCGGTGCTGGTGTCGCTGGCCCGCGCCGGCACCCCCGTCGGCATCCTGATGCGCCGCTGGGCCCAGCGGGCGCACGGCGTCGACCTGCCGCACTACGCGATCTCCATCGTGCGCGGGCAGGGCATCGACGCCACCGCGCTGCGCTGGCTCGCCGCCCACCACGACCCGGCCGACGTCGTCTTCGTCGACGGCTGGACGGGCAAGGGCGCCATCACCCGCGAACTGGCCGCCGCCGTCGAGCCGTTCGCCGGCTTCTCGGCCGACCTCGCGGTGCTGGCCGACCCCGGTGGCTGCGTCACCACCTACGGCACCCGCGAGGACTTCCTGATCCCCTCCGCCTGCCTCAACTCCACCGTCTCCGGGCTGATATCGCGGACCGTGCTGCGCGCCGACCTGGTCGGCCCTGACGACTTCCACGGCGCCAAGCACTACCGCGAGCTGGCCGACGCCGACCTCTCCGGCCACTTCCTCGACACCGTCGCCGGCCACTTCGCCGACCCGGCGCTGGCCGCCGGCGTGGCCGCCGACACCGCCGCCCTGCTGGCCGCCGACCGCACCCCGGACTGGGTCGGCTGGCGGGCCGTGGAGCGGATCAGCGAGGAGTACGGCATCGGCGATGTCAACCTCGTCAAGCCCGGCGTCGGCGAGACCACCCGGGTGCTGCTGCGCCGCGTGCCCTGGCGGATCCTGGCCAGGCGCGGCGCGGGCGCCGACCTGGACCACATCAGGCTGCTCGCGGAGCAGCGTGGGGTGCCGGTCGAGGAGGTCGACGAGCTGCCCTACAGTTGCGTGGGTCTGATCCACCCCCGCTACACCAGGGGCGCCACCGGCGCCGACGGGAAGGCCGCGCGATGACCACGACGTCCCCGACGGCCACCACGACCGTCGTCGCGAGCGACCTGGACCGCACGCTGATCTACTCGGCCGCGGCGCTCGCCCTCGACGACGTGCCCGACCACGAGGCGCCCCGGCTGCTGTGCGTGGAGACCTACCGGTCAAGGCCGCAGTCGTTCCTCACCGAGACGGCCGCCGGGCTGCTCGCCGAGCTGGCCGCGGAGGCGGGCGTGGTCTTCGTGCCGACCACCACCAGGACCCGCGAGCAGTACCGGCGGATCAGCCTCCCGGGGCCGCCGCCCCGGTACGCGATCTGCGCCAACGGCGGCCACCTGCTGGTGGACGGTGCCACGGACCACGACTGGCACGCCACCGTGCGGCGCGCCCTGGCCGCCGACTGCGCCCCGCTCGCCGAGGTCAGGGACCACCTGCGGCGCTCCGCCGACCCGGCGTGGCTGCTGAACGAGCGGGACGCCGAGGAGCTCTTCACCTACCTGGTGGTGGACCGGGCGCTGCTGCCCGAGACGTGGGCGAAGGACCTCGCGGAGTGGGCCGAGCCACGCGGCTGGTCCGTCTCGCTCCAGGGCCGCAAGCTGTACGCGGTGCCGCGCCCGCTGACCAAGTCGGCGGCGGTGGCCGAGGTCGTGCGCCGCACCGGCGCCGGCCGGGTGCTGTCCGCCGGCGACTCGCTGCTCGACGCCGACCTGCTGCTGGCTGCGGACCGCGGCTGGCGGCCCGGGCACGGTGAGCTGGCCGACGCCGGCTGGTCGGCGCCCGGCGTGACGGCCCTGGCGACGACGGGCGTGCGCGGCGGCGAGGAGATCCTGCGGGCCCTCCGCACCGCCGCGCGTGCCACCACCGGGGGAGGGCGCTAAGCCGCCCTGCGCCGCGCCCTTTCCTCCTCCTCCCGTTCCCGTTCCTCCCGCTCCCGCTCCGCGCGTTCCTTCAGCTCGCGCTCCCGCACCAGGGCGTCGTTGAGCTCCAGGCGGCGGCGCTCCACCTCCCGCTCCCGCGCGGTCATGCCCCGGGCGGTCCTCGGGTGCCGCGCCCGCCAGTACGGGTTGTCGTGCGGCAGCCGGCCGCTGAACCGCCCGTACGTGCCGAACGCCAGCAGCACCAGGCCGACCACGAAGCTGAAGATCACGTTCTGGATGCGGAAGTTCAGGAAGTTGAGCCCGGTGCGCAGGATCGCCAGGTTCACGAAGCCGCTGAGCACGAACAGCACGCCGAGCACCAGGTTCAGGTTGGAGGCGAAGTGGCCTCCCTTGACCATGCCGGCGAAGAGCAGCAGCCCCACCGCGATCGACAGCCAGCTCAGCGCGCCGTTGCTGTTCAGGCCGATCACGGCGTTGTTGCCGGTGCCGAAGAAGCCGACGTTGGAGAACAGGCCGAACATGCCGAAGATCACGAACCCGATGCCCATCAGCCCGGCACCCACCCGGTAGACTAGGCTCAGCCGGTGGTGGGCGGGCTGCCGCTCGTCGAGAACGGGGTGCCGCATGAGCGAACGCGGCCCGCCGTGGGGCAGCCGCGGCTCGCCGCGCGTGTCGAGTGGGCCACGCATCGTCGACCTCCTGGACGCGTTCGTGAGACGACGGAGCCCCGGGTACCCGCCCCCGGCGGCCCCAACCCCCGCCGTCAGCGGCCGGCGCGCATCTCCTCGACCACGGTGGCCACCGTGGACCGCACGGCCTCCGTCTCCGTCAGGAACCGCCAGTAGTCGGGGTGCCGCCCACCGGCCTCCAACTCGGCGACCGCCCGGTCGAGACGCTCGACGGCGGCGTCCAACGGCCGCGCGTGCCGCGGTTCCGGGATCGACCGGCCCACCATCGCGAGCCGCTGGGCGTCCCTGATCACGAACCGGGTCCGCTCGATCTCCCGCTTCGGGTCGAACGACACCTCGTTCAGCCGGCGCAGCCGCTCGCCCGGCTCGGAGACCGCCTCGTCGGTGCGGCCGAGCAGCGCCTGCACGCTGGTCAGCGTGGCCGTGGCGGCGTCGAACCGCTGCTCGTCGCGCGCCCGACGCGCCTCGACCAGCAGCTGCTCGGCCCGGCGCACCGCGTCGGCGGCCTGCTCGGGCACCCGCTGTAGGTCCTGCCAGCAGGCGACGGCGAACCGGCGGCGCAGCTCGCTCAGCACCGGCTCCACCTTGCCGGCCCTGGTGGTGATGGCCTCGGCGCGGGTGCGCAGCGAGGAGAGCCGCCGGTCGAGCTCGGCGGCGAGCCGCGGCAGCCGGGCCGCCTCGGCGGCGATGGCGCCGGCCCGCCGGCGCACGTCCTCGGCGCGGCGGATCGTGGGCTTGACGCCGTGCCGGCCGGCGCCCTCGTTGAGCAGCCGCAGTTCGGGCGCGAGCGCGGCCAGCGAGGTGGCCAGCTCGTCGGCGCCGAAGCCGGCGGCGCGTGCCTCGTCGAGCGCGGCGGTCGCGGTGCGCAGCGCCTCCCTGGCGCGCTCCACGGCCGGCGTCACCTGCGCCAGCTGGGAGGCGGCCCGCTCCTGGAGCGGCGCGATCCGGGCCGCGAACGTGTCGAGGTCGGCCTTCACCTTCTGCAGCTCGCTCTGCGCCATCAGCAGCGCGGCCCGCGCCCGGTCGGCGGCGCCGGCGTCGAGGCCCTCGGCGTCCAGGTCGTGGGCGTCGACGGTGGCGATGTAGTGGTGGCTGACCTGGTCGATGCGCTCCCCGAACGCGGCGAAGTCGGCGGCCGCCCTGGCCGCCGCCGGCGAGTCGTCGGCGGCGCCGATGGTCTCCAGCGCGATCTCCAGGTCGCGCTGGGCCATGTCGAGCTCGTAGAACGCGGCGGCCGCCGCGTCCTTGGCGCCCTGGGCCGCCGTCCGCAGGTCCTCGACGCGGCCCCGCCCCCACCACGGCCGGGAGCCGCCGCCGGTGAAGGCGGCCGGCAGCGCGGCGGCGAACAGCAGGGGCAACGTCAGGGACAGTCCGAGTTGGCTCCTGGAACGCCTCGCCCTCACGTCTCCCTCTCCCCGCCGCCGACCGGCCGATCCGTGTGAGAGCCATTCTCCCACCCGGCCCGGGGATCAGCGGGAGGTGGTGCGCAGGGTGATCCCCCCGTTGTGGCTGCGGGCGTCGATGACGGCGGACGCGGCGTCGTCCCGCGCCACGTCGACGTCCACGTCCCCCCTGTCCGTCTCGGTCGCCACCCGGTAGGCGGTGCCGTCATCCGGCACCTCGACGGTCGTGCCGCCGTTGTCCGAGACGGTCTCGACCCGCCGGGGCGCGGCGTCGAGGGTCAGCGTCATCCCGCCGTTGTGGGTCCTGGCGACGATCTCGGGCGAGGTGACGCCGGTGGCGCTGATCCGGCCGTTGCTGGTCTCCAGGGACAGCGGCGCGGACGTGTCCCGCACGGTGATGGCACCGTTGCGGGTGGTGAGGTCGAGCGCCGTGTCGAAGCCGGCGGCCTCCACGCCACCGTTCCGCCCCTCCAGCGTGACGGCCACCCCCGACGGCACCCGTATCTCGTGCCGGGCGTCGCACTCCACGACGATGCCCTCGCAGACGACGCGCAGCCGGAGCGTGTCGTCCTCCATCGACCACTCGACGTCCGTGGTCCCGGTCATCCGCCGTGCCTCGAACGTCCTGGTCACCGCCACCTCCCCGGCCGGCGAGGCGTCCGGCACCAGCACGATCCGGCTGTTGTCGGTGTCCACGGTCAGCGTGTCCCCGGCCAGCGGGAACGCCCGCTCCTCGGGCGAGCCGTCGTGCGTCTCCTCCACCAGGCACCCGCTCAGGGCGGCGCCGGCCACGAGAACGCCGGCGGCGGCCAGCAGGGCGCGACGGGCGGCGGCGGTGCTTCGGCTCATGGGTCTTCTCCGGTCTCCTGCCCCCGGGCGGCTCCGGTGGGCGGTGGTTCGTGACGATGACCCGACGCTAGAAGTCCCGCCCCAGGACCGGGAATCCGGCGACCCACCGCCTCCGGGGTGGGGCTGTCCCCCGTAAGCCGCCCTTTATGGGCGGACGGCGCGGGCATGTAGGCTGTTGCCTCATTCCCGGGGTGCATAGCTCAGCGGTAGAGCGCCGCCCTTACAAGGCGGATGTCGGCGGTTCGAACCCGTCTGCACCCACCCGTGGGTGACCGGCGGCCCCGGCGCCCGCCCTCGGGCGGGCGCGCGGTGGCGGAATCGTGACGGTCCCGTGTGGGGGTGTGGACGCGCCGCGCATCTGTGCGATGGCGTGCGGGTAGTGCATGGCGGACATCCGTCCCGAACGAGGGAGATCCGCATGCCCGGACGTAGTGCCCGTTCCTTACCGCGGCGACCGGCCGCGCTCGTGTCGGCCGCCGTGCTGCTGCTCATGGGCGGGCCGCTCACCGCTCAGGCGTCCGCCGCGTCCACCGGCGCGGCCGCGGACGAGCATCCCCAGATCTGCTACCGGGCGTATGTGGAGTCCGTCGGGTGGGAGGCCGACGAGTGGTGCAACGGGATCGGTGCCGGCCTTCCCGGTTTCAGTGTCCAGGCGCTCCAGTTGAGCGCCGCGAACGTGGGCACCCTCTGCGCCCGGGCCAACCTGGCGGTCAGCGGCTGGCAGGCCTGGCAGTGTTCGAGCACCGAGTGGGGGCGGATCCAGATCGGCTCCACCACGGCGGGCCGTGGTGTTCGGGCCGTCGAGCTCTCCGTCACCACCGGCGTGATCACCGCCGAGGTGGAGATGTCGAACAGCGGGTACCAGGGGCCGAGGACGGGCTCGACGGTCCTGGTCGGTTCGCCCGGTGGCGTCGACGAGATCGAGTTCATCGGCATCGCGGTGCGCTGAGCCGACTTGACCTCAAGGAAACTTGAGGTCTCAGGATGTCCGCATGAACGCAGCAGAGACGCGCGAGGCGGACGAGGCGGAGATCGCGGCCATCCGGCAGGTGGTGACGGTGCTCGAGCACTCGCAACAGAACGAGCTGCCGGAGGAGTTCCTCGGGCTGTTCCGGGAGGACGCGATCTGGACGACGGCGCACGGCAGGCGACTGTTCGGCCGGGAGGCGATCTCGGACTTCACCCATCAGGTGTTGCCGGGCGCGATGCGGGAGTCCACCGTGACCTACGAGGTGGAGCACGTGCTCTTCATCCGGCCGGATGTGGCGGCGGTCAAGGTGCGGGGGCAGTACCGCACGCCGGACGGCGAGCCGCTGGGCAACGCCACCAGCCCCATGTACGTGATGGCCAAGGAGGACGGGCGGTGGCGGCTGGTCGCCTCCCAGAACACGGAGGTGATCGACGGGTAGCGGACCGGGTCGGGGCGGGCCGCGGTGGCCCTGGCGAAGTGGCCGCCCGTCATTCGGGGGGTGACGGGCGGCAGACCTCGCAGGCGGCGACGCGGTCGCCGTGTTCCGCGAGCAGTCGGCGGAGGGCGGCGGCGTCCAGGTCGGGGGCGCCGGGGTGCCAACAGCCCTCCTCGTGGAGGATGCCGCGCCGGGGGGCGCCGGGTGGGCGGCGCTGCCACCGCACCCACCAGCGTGGCCGGCGGGCCTCGGCGGCCGCCGCCCGCTCGGCGTCGGCGACCGCTTGGCGCACGTCGTTCAGCCAGTGCTGCAGCCACGCGGCGAGCGCCCGGAGCGCGGGCAGGTCGCTCGGCGGCTGCGGATCGGTCATGTGTTCGATTCTAGGTGTGGGAACGTGCCCTCCCGTTGGGCGGGGGCTCACGACCGTGACGCGTGCCTCTCGCTCTCCGCCCAGCCCGCGTGGCAGAGGTAGACCCGGGGCGCGCCGCCCGGATCCGGCACGGGGGCCTGGTGGTTCTCCCGCACGCCGGATCCGGTGATCTCGCCGGTGCGGGGGTCGACCACCCGGTAGGGGAGCGGGATCGCCTCCCCGGCCCAGGGCGCGACGCGCAGGTCGCCACCGTGCTCGCCGTAGCTGACGTAGAGGCGTCCCGGCACCAGCAGCCCGCGCGGTGCCAGGGTCAGGTCCCAACTGGGGGCCATGTCGGTGGTCGGCAGCCCGGCCAGGATCCGGGAGACGAGGCCGACGTAGCGCGAGCCCTCGAAGTCCAGGGCCTCCCGCCAACCCGCGCCCTCCGCCACGAAGAACGGCTCGTGCCCCGGTTCGCCGGGCCGCAGCACCCACTGCCACAGGCTGCCCGCGCCGTAGACCACGCCCATGGTGCCGCCCGCGCACAGGTTGCTCCACGCCTCGTGCCCCTGCCACCAGCCCTCGCCCTTGCCGCGTCGGCCGGAGTGCTCGTAGGTCGGCTCGCCGTTGGCGACCGCCCGCACCGGCTCGTTGCGCCACATGTCGGCGACCCGCTCCGGCACGTGCTCGCCGCGGTGTCCGGTCTGGCACCACTGGAAGTCGAGCCAGGGCGCGTCCTGGTGCGCGTCGGCGCGGGAGTGCGGGCGGTAGTGGATCCCGCACGGCTGGCCGTAGGCGTCCCACTCCTCGATCTCCCGCCCGCCGGCCTCGATCCCGGGCTCGTGGCCACCACCGTCGGCACCGACCAGGTAGACCACGGGGTCGGCGCCGTAGCGGGCCACCAGGTAGCGGCAGTAGCGGGCGTACTCGGCGGGCGGCACCACGGGGCCCGCCGCCCGCAGGCCCTTCCAACCGAAGCCGTGGAAGACCGGCTGGAGCACGGGGACGACGCCGTGCTCGTCGAGGACGCCGAGCAGCCGGTCCAGGTGTTGGAAGTAGGCGGGGACGAGGTCGTCGAGGTGGCCGTCGGGCAGGTCCTCGAAGGCGACGTCGAAGCCCTCGTCTGCGGTGCGGTCCCGGGGGCCGCGCGCGTCCATGTCGGGTTGGACGCTCATCAGCAGCGCCGCGTTGAACCCCTTTTCGGCCCGGTCCGCGGCGTAGACCCGGACCTGCTCCTCGGTGGCGCGCCATGGCAGACCCCAGGCGGTGTCGCCGACCAGCAGCGCCGGGGTGCCGTCGGCGTGCACCAGGCTGCGCCCGCCGGGCGACATCCGCCAGAAGCCGTGGACGCGGAACGGGTTCCCGCCGGCGGGCTCGTCGGCGACGGTCAGCTCGCCGGTGCGGCCGACCAGGCCCGGGTCGTCGACGTCGGCCGCGGTGCGCCAGCGCCAACGACCGCCGGCCAGCGGGGAGGCGAACCGGATCCGCCAGGTGCGGCCGCCGTCCCAGAAGGCCGGGCGGCGCAGGGTCGTGCCCGAGTCATGGGTGAACTCGGCCCAGACCGCGACCCCGGCGTAGGGGGCGGGATGGTCCCACTCGGCGGTCAGCGTGAACTCGGCGCGCTGCCAGGGGGATGTCCTCACGGTGCGGGGGTTCCTTCCTCGGTGGTTCCGGGTTCGTCGAGCAGCCGGCGCGCGATGGAGGTGTCGGTGACGAGCGCGGTGATCCACCGGCCGCGCACCGCGGCACGCACCGCCTGGTACTTGCGGGGGCCGCCGGCGACGGCGATGCGGCGCGGCACGGCGCGCAGCTGGTCGACGGAGACGCCGACGGTCCGCTCGCCGAGGCCGGCGTCCACGTGCACGCCGTGCTCGTCGAAGAAGCGCTGGCAGATGTCGCCCACCGCGCCGAGGCCGCGCAGCCCGACCAGCTCCTCCTCGGCCACCGCGTTGCCGCTCAGCCGCAGCAGTGGGGACGGTTCGAGGCTGCCGACGCCGACCAGGACCGACGTCAACTCCTGCCATGCCTGGCCGACCTCGCGCACCGAGGCGTCGCCGAGCAGCGAGAGCCGGGCGCCGGCCGAGCCGACCAGGCCCGGGGCGCGGACGAACAGCGGCGTGGCGCCCGTCAGTTCGGCGAGCCGGGCGGTGAGCCTGGTGGCCTGCACCTGGCTGTGCGCGTCGCCGACCCCGCCCATCAGTTGAACGACCCTGGCGGCGGCGGGCCTCCGGACGCCGGGCCGCATCGCGTCGACGGCGGCCAGCAGCGTCTCGCTCCACGTCGAGACACCGATCACCTCGCCGGCCCTGAACGCCGTCTCCAGGAAGCCGGCGGCGGCGCCGCCGAGGGCGCGCATCAGGCTCGGTGGATCGTCCACCAGGTCGTCGCCGTCGACGACCACCACCTCGGCGAGCCGGTACCGTTCGGCGACGGCGTCCTCGAGGTCGCTGTGGATGCCGGCCGGCGCCACCACCACCGTGCGGACCACGCCCAGGGCGGCGGCGGTGCGCAGCATCCGGGAGACCCCGGCCTGGGTGAGGCCGAGCAGCTCGGCGATCCGGGTCTGGCGCAGGCCGCGTTCGTGGTACATGCGCGCCACGCGCACCAGCTGGCGCAGTTTGGCGACGGACATGTCGCCGGGTATCCGGGGAGGGTCGGGCACGTCGGGCACCCTAGGCGTCGGCAAGATGAATATCCATTCGGATCATCCATATCTATCTCCAGGGTTCAGCGGGGATGCTCCTGCACGTCGCGCCCTCCCGTCAAGCCCTCGGATGCACGGGCTTATTGGGGGCTTTCAACCGGAATCGACCCGCGCGGGAATCTCCGCGCAACGGTCTTGACATGTCTCGTCGGGCGATCCTACGGTCCCCTCACTCGTCATAAACAACAAGTGACTGAATTAATATTCAGGAGGTCGGCGCATGACCATGGACCGCAGGCGGTTCCTCAGCGGCGCCGCCGCCCTGGCCGCGGCCCTCGGCACGGCCGGCGGGCTGACCGCCTGCGGCGGCGGCAGGCTCCAGGCGTCGCCCGACCGGCTCTCCCTCTTCACCTACCTCGACGCCACCCAGGCCCCGCTGCTCGACCAGGTGCTGGACTCCTTCCGCGACGAGTCCGGCGTCACCGTCCGGCACGACACGCTGCCGGGCAGCGGCGCGGCGCTCTTCCCCGACAAGGTGCGCACCCAGATGCTGGGCGCCCGCCCGCCTGACCTGTTCATGATGTGGGGCGGCCAGATCGCCGCGCCGTTCATCGACGCCGGCCAGATAGCCGCCCTCGACGAGGTCTACGCCCGGCACGGCTGGGACGAGCTGCTGAACCCGGCCGCCGTGCGGGACATGACGTTCGACGGCCACCGCTACGGCCTGCCCGGCGTGATCGCCAACCTCGGCTGCTGGTACCGCACCGACCTCTTCGAACGGGCGGGCGTCTCCGTCCCCGCCAGCTACGACGAGTTGGAGGACGCCTGCGACCGGATCGTGGCCAGCGGCGTGGTGCCGCTCGCCACCGGCGGCGTCTACGGCTGGGACCCCATGCGCCTCTTCGAGTACCTCCTGGAGATCACCGCCGGGCCCGAGCTGCACGACCGGCTGCTGGTGGGCGAGGCCAGCTGGGACCGCGCCGAGGTCCGGGACGCCTTCGGGCTCTTCCGGAAGTGGGTGGAGCGCAAATGGGTCCCGGAGGGCTTCCTCGGCATCACGCCGGACGTCGCCGACTCCTACCTCACCCAGGGCACCGGCGCCTTCCTGATCACCGGCCAGTGGCAGGAGTACACCAACAACGCCTCGGGACTCGACCCCGAGCTCTTCGGCACCTTCGTCCTGCCCACCGGCCACGACGTGGTCCGCACCTCCGGCTGGACCGAGGGCTTCTTCCTCTCCAGGGCGTCCCCCAACGGGGGGAACGCCGCCCGACTCTTCGACTTCCTGCTCACCCCGCCCGCACAGGAGACCTTCGCCGGCTTCCGCACCCCGCTCAGGGATCTCGCCCCCGACCCGGGAGAGCTCCCCCTCAACGCCCGGTGGCTCGAACTCGGCCGCCGGCACCCGCACTACGTGATCCAGGACCAGGCGTTCCCCAAGGACGTGTCCGACGCCTACTTCCAGATCCAGAGCGACATCGCCCAGGACAACGTCTCGCCGCGGGACGCCGCCGCACGGATGCAGGACGCCGTCACCACCTGGAAGGAGGGCCAGGTCCGATGACGACCGCCATCCCCGCCGAGGCCGCCCGACCGGCCAGGACCCCACGCCTCACCACCACCCCGCCCCCGCGCCGCCGCCACCGGCCGAGCGCCTGGGCCTACGCGGCGCCCGCGCTGCTCGTGTACACCGGCTTCCTCGTCTACCCGGCGCTCCAGTCGGTGTACCTCAGCCTCACCTCCTGGGACGGCATCACCCCCGACAAGGAGTTCGTCGGCCTCGACAACTACCGGCACCTGGCCGACGACCCGGTCATCGGCACCGCCGTCCGCAACAACCTGCTGTGGACCCTCGTCACCATCCTGCTGCCGATGCTGCTCGGCCTCGCCCTGGCGCTCGCCCTCAACAGCCGCCTGGTGCGCGGCCGTTCGTTCCTCCGCACCGTCTTCTACGCGCCCGCCGTCCTGCCGCTGGTCTCGGTGGCCACCATCTGGGGCTGGCTGTACAACCCCACCGACGGCGCGATCAACGAGGCCCTGACCACCCTGGGCCTCGAATCCCTCACCCACGCCTGGCTCGGCGACGACTCCACCGCCCTGTGGGCCACCATGGTCCCGGCCGTCTGGGTGCGCACCGGCTTCCCGCTGCTGCTCTACCTGGCCGCCCTCCAGGGCATCCCCAGGGAACTCCACGAGTCGGCCGCGATGGACGGCGCCAACGCCTGGCAGCGCTTCCGCCACGTGACCCTGCCGGGGCTGCGGCCCACCAACCACATCGTGCTCGCGCTGTCGCTGATCGAGTCGTTCAAGGTCTTCGACCTGATCTACGCCCTCACCTACGGCGGCCCCGGGCGCTCCACCCAGGTCCTCGGCACCTGGATGTACTTCAACGTCTTCCAGTACTACCAGTCGGGCTACGGCGCCGCGATCGCTGTCGTCATCACCCTGGTCGCCGTGTTCGTCGGCATCCCCTATGTGCTCTCGCAGACGAAGGACATCCCAATCGTGTTGTCAAGCCGCAGCCGTGACGGGGGATGAAGCGTGATAGCACGCTCCGTCACGGATCATGGCCCACAGGACGTTG
>NZ_JBHXFJ010000102.1:0-15462 GCF_042722465.1 Streptomyces sp. NPDC127098 | reverse complement strand
GCACGGCCGCAGGCCAGCACGGCCGCAGGCCAGCACGGCCGCAGGCCAGCACGGCCGCAGGCCAGCACGGCCGCAGGCCAGCACGGCCGCAGGGCCCGGCTCGTGGCGGCGAAGCCGCCGAGCCGGGCCCTGCGGGCCGGGGCGCGCGCCAGGGCGCCGGCGCGGGCCGCAGGCCCGACCCCGCGCGCCAGCGCGCACCAACAACGGCCCCACGGAACACACCCGCCCCCGCGCCCTCACCACAGCGGCCCGTCACGCCCGAAGCGGCAGCGCTTACGCTGGGGCCCATGCCCGTGTCCCGCAGCAGGAAGCCGAAGAACAGCAAGCAGCGGCCCGGGCCGGCCAAGCCCGCGCCGGCCAGGCGTTCGCGCCCCGCCCCGGTGCGGTTCGGCGTGGCCGTGCTGGCCGCGCTGCTGGTGTGCGCGCTGGTCGTGGGCGCGGTCTCCGCCCTCGGCGGAGGCGGTGGCGGCGGCAGCCCCACGCAGGGGGAGTCACCGACCGCGCCCCAGGGCAATCCGGCCGAGTCGCTGGAGCGGCGCGACGCCGACGACCCGTTCGCGCTCGGCGATGTCGACGCGCCCGTCGTGATGCTGCAGTACACGGACTTCCAGAGCGCCTTCGACGGCGTGCACGCCCGCGACACCCACGACAGCCTGGTCCGGGAGTTCGTCGACTCGGGCGTGCTCCGCATCGAGTTCCGGCAGTTCCCGATCAACGGCCCCGAGTCGGACGCCGCCGCGCGGGCGTCGTGGGCGGCGGGGCAGCAGGGCAAGTTCTGGGAGTTCTACGAGGTCGCCCTCGACGAGGAGTTCCACCAGAACGAAGGCCGGTTCAGCGAGGAGCGGCTGCCGGAGCTGGCCGAGCGGGCCGGCGTCGCGGACGTCGACCGGTTCCTCGCGGACATGGAGTCCGAGGCGGCGACGGAGACGATGACCCGGGACAGCAACGAGGCGCTGAGCCTGGGGGTGAGCGCCACCCCCTCTTTCCTCGTCAACGGGCAGCCGCTGCAGGGGGCGCAGCCGTTGGACGCGTTCCGGACCGCGATCGAGGCGGCGGCCGACGCCGCCCAGGGCTGACGATCAATTCCGCACACGCTGCGAAACCGTCCGATCACTCACCTGTTCAACTCCCGCCGCCATTCAGGGGAATCCAGGTGATTGCCATCAATCCCGGTCGTATGGCCGGTGGAGCCCACGGCGAGGTTTAGCGTCCTGGGCCATGGCCCACCATCGCAGGAGACTCTGGCGTCCTTCCGCCGCCTCGGTGTACCGAAAACCCATCCGCACCGCCGCCACCACCCTCACGCTCGCCGGCGCGGCCAGCGCGCTCGGCGGGGTCGCGCTGGCCGACCCGCAGGCGTCGACGGCCGAGGTCAGGGAGCGGGTGGACGCGCTGCACCACGAGGCCGAGGTGGCCACCGAGGAGTACAACGCCGCCACCGAGGCGGCCGGCGAGGCGCGCCGCGAGCTCGACCGGCTCACCGAGGAGGCGGCGCGCCGCACCGCCGAGCTCAACCGCGCCAGGGACGCGCTCGGTTCGCAGGCCAGCGCCGAGTACCGGGCCGCGGGGCTGCCGGCCGCCGTGCAGCTGGCGCTCTCCAGCGACCCCGACGAGTACCTGGGCCGCGCCGCCCAGCTCGACCGCAGCGGCGACCGGCAGGCGCGGGCGCTGGTCGGCGTCCAGGACCGGCTGCGCGACGTGGAGCGGCTGCGCGCCGAGGCCGAGGAGCAGGCCGCCGCCCTGGAGGAGGCCGAGCGCGCGGCCCGTGACCAGCGCGAGCGGGTGGAGTCGCGGCTGGCCGAGGCCGAGCGGCTGCTCGCCACGCTCAGCGAGAGCGAGCGCGCCGCCGCGCTGGCCGAGGAGTCCGGCGCCCCCCGGGCGGCCGCCGCCGGCCAGGCCACCGCCCCCCTGCCGGCCGCGCCAGGCAGGCGCGCCGCGGCGGCCGTGGCGTTCGCCTACGCGCAGCTCGGCAAGCCGTACGGCTGGGGCGCGACCGGGCCCGACGCGTTCGACTGCTCGGGCCTCACCCAGGCCGCCTGGCGCGCCGCCGGCGTCTCGCTGCCGCGCACCAGCTACAGCCAGGCCGACGCCGGCACCCGCGTCTCGCGTGACGCGCTGCGCCCGGGCGACCTGGTCTTCTACTACTCGGGCCTGAGCCACGTCGGGATGTACGTCGGCGAGGGGCAGATCATCCACGCCTCGCGCCCCGGCACCCCGGTCCGGCTGGCCCCGGTCGACTCGATGCCGTTGGTGGCCGCCACGAGGCCCGGCTGAGGCCGGGCTGGGGCCCAGCTAGGCTGAGGGGCTCCGGGGTCGATGCCGCCAGGTGAGTGGCGTAGGGCAGGGGGAGCACAGTGGCCGTCGAGGCGTCCCGCGGCAGCGCCGCACCGGCAACCGCGCATGCGAGCGACTGCGTCTGCGGCGACTGCCCGGTGGGTGCCGGCCCCGGGTACCGGCGGGCGGTGGAGGCGTTCCGCCGCCGCCGGGACGACCTGGCGGCCGGCACCGGGATACCCGAGGCGGTGGCGTACTCGCCGGAGGCCACCAGGCAGTGGATATCGGACGAGTTGACGCGTTCGGCCCGGGAGGTCTCGGAGCGCGCCAGGCTCGCCGGTTCGGTCTGGCTCGCGCGCACGGCGGTGCGCAGCGTCACGGTGATCTGCTCGGCGGTGGTCGCGCTGCTGCTCGGCCAGGCTCTGACGGCGGTGGGCGCCGGCTGGACGCTGTCCCGGACGGCGGGTCTGCTGGCGGCCGTGCTGCTCGCGGTCCCGCTGGCGCTGACGGCGTGGCTGCACCGGGCCAGGGGCGGGGTGCTCGCCCCGCTGGTCGGGGAGGACAACCGGCTCTCGACGTCCCGCGCGGTGTCCGCGGCCTGGCTGCTGCTCGCCGGCTACGCGGTGCTGGTGCTGGCGATCACGTTGGCCGGGACGGCCGACGCCGAGCGGCGCGCGGCGCTGCTCGACGGCTTCGACCTGGCGCACGGCGGCGGCCTGTTGACGGCCGTCGCGCTCTCCTGCGCGGTGACGGTGTGGGTGCGGCACACGGTGGCGACCCGGGTGCGCGGCTTCCGGATGCAGAAGGTGCGGGCGGCCCGGCCGCGCGCCACCGACCTGCTGACGGACGACGGCCGCCGCGGCAGCTTCCCCGACGCGCAGTACGTGCTGGTGAACGCGGCGGCGTTGGCACTGGCCGCGACCCGGCTCGCCCGCCACCCCGACGAGCTGCCCGACCTGCCGTGGGCGGTGGCGCTGCTGGTCGCGGTGTCGGCGCTGACCTACCTGGCGGCGAAGTACACCGAGGGCGGCCGCCCGGTGATCCAGTCGATCGTGCGGGTGCGGGAGCCGGGCGAGCTGCACGCGCCGATCAGGCACGGCGACGAGCTGGAGATCCGTGGCTCCGGATTCGTGCCGGCGGGCGCCGAGTCGGCCGACCGGCTCGCGGAGACCGTGGTGCGGATCGGCGGGGTGCACGTGCCGGTGCCGCTGGTGCCGGTGGCGGGTGGGTTCAGCTGCCCGTCGGACACCCGGCTCACGGTGCCGGTGCCGGCCGAGGTGGACGCTGGCCGGGTGGACGTGCGGGTGATCACCGCCGCCGGCACCGAGTCCGGCGCGTACACGATCACCGTCGCGGACTGACCGGCTCCTCCGCCGGCGGAGCACCGACCGGTTCTTCGGTCTCGGGCCGCCCGCGCCGCGCGCTCCGCGCCGTGTAGGTGACGATCGCGACCACGGCGGCCGTCAGCAGCACCACGCCGGGCAGGGCGAGCAGCACCGGCAGGGGCAGGGACTCGTCGTCGCCGAGCGCCCGCTCCAGGTGGGCGGCGGCCACCAGCAGAAGACCGATGCCCAGCACCAGTCTGGCCGGCTCGAAGCGGTGCCGGTCGATCACGGGTTGCTCCCCTCTGTTCCGTCGGTTCCCTCGGCTCCGGGCCCGGTGTCCGCCGTGCCGTTCGCGTCGGTCGGCTCGGGCATCCGCCGGACGGTCGCGTGGCCGATGCCCAGTTCCAGGTCGAGCTCGATCGTGCCGCCGGCCTCGACGCCGGGCAGGGGCGCGTAGGTGTGGCTGGCGTTCACGTCGACGCCGCCGTCGACGTCCTCGACCCGGATGGCCGGGCCGTCCGGGTCGGGGATCGTCCGGTAGGTGAAGGCGCCCACGGTGACATCGGCGCGCGCCACCACCGTCACGTCGGCCGGCACCAGGACGGTGAGCTGCCCCGCGCCCCCCTCGACGCGGGTGCTGACGCGTTCGCCCGCCGGCACGTCGAGGGCCGTCAGGTCGAGGCGGGCGTCGGCGCTGCCCACCACGTACTCGGACCGCAACTGGTCGGCCGAGGTCACCCGCCAGGTCGGGGTGGTGACGCTGGTGGTGATGTTGTCCGGCAGCACCGAGGCGGCGCCGAGCAGCACGCTGGTGACGATGACCGAGGCCACCGTGCCGGCGCCGAGCCGGCCGCGGAAGGCGCTGAACACCATCCCGGTGCCGAGCACCGCGAGTGAGCAGGCGAGGCCGACGGCGAGGGCGGCGCCCAGCGGCTCGCTGCTCCAGGCGAGCGCGGTGCCCGACCCGCAGGCGACGAGGGCAAGCAGCAGCACCAGCGCGCTGAACGGCCACTCGCGCCGCCTGGCCGGCGGCGGCTGGACCGGCGGCCAGCCCTCCGCGGGCGGGCGGGCGCCGGGGACGGGGGTCGGCTGGTAGTCGCCCGGCTTGGCGTCGGCCGGGCCCCAGAGGTAGCCGGTGGACTGCGCGGCCGTGCCCTGCCACCACGAGGGCCCGGGCGGCGAGGGCGGGGCCTGCGCCTCGGGCGGCGCCTCGGCGACGACCTCGGCGACCCCGCGCGGGCTCACGGCGACGGCCTGCTCGCCACGCCGCCGCGACCAGGAGGCGGCGCCGGCCAGGGCGCCGAAGACCAGCACGGAGA
The DNA here is from genome assembly GCF_042722465.1 of Streptomyces sp. NPDC127098. Taxonomy (NCBI): domain Bacteria; kingdom Bacillati; phylum Actinomycetota; class Actinomycetes; order Kitasatosporales; family Streptomycetaceae; genus Streptomyces; species Streptomyces sp. NPDC127098. The sequence goes on along the minus strand of NZ_JBHXFJ010000102.1, from coordinate 10,544 downwards.
ACCAGGCGACGCCGCCGCCGTCGCCGATGGTGGCGAGCAGCAGCCCACAGCCGGCGACGATGAAGAGCAGGGCGGTGAGCCCGGGGCCCTCGACGCGTCCGGACAGCAGCCGGCGGCCCTCGTTCTCCTCCTCCCGCTCGAACGGGATCAGCAGCCAGGCCAGCCCGTAGGCGATGAGGCCGACGCCGCCGACGACCGAGAGCAGGGCGACGGGCACCCGGAAGATCACCGGGTCGAGGTTGAAGTACCGGCCGAGCCCGCCGCAGACCCCGCCGACGACCTTGTGGCGGCGGCTGCGGGCCAGGCTCTCCTCCGGCGGCGTCGGCCCCGCCGCCACGTGCTCTGTCATGGTCTCCATGGTGGCGGGCGGCGGGCCGCGACGGAATCCGGGGCGCCCCCGAGGCGCCCCTGAAGCCGCCGCCGGGAATCGTGCGGGTACACCCTGATGCCAGGCGCACCTCCGGCATGTGACGATCGGTGGCATGACCGCCGCACCACCGTCGGCGCCCCCCACGGCGCCACCCGCAGCACGGCCGGCCGCCCCCGGCCTCGGCCAGGGGCCCGAGGAGCCGCCCCTGCGCAAGCTGTACCGCAGCGTGGACGGCCGCTGGCTGGGCGGCGTCGCGCGCGGTCTGGCCGGGCACGTGGGGCTGCCGGCGTCCTGGCTGCGTCTTGCGTTCTTCGTGCTGGCCATGGCGAACGGCCTCGGCGTGGTGCTCTACGGGCTCTTCTGGTTCGTGGTGCCGCTCGGCGTGCCCGAGCGGCCGGCCGCCGCCCCCGAGCCGGTCATCCGCCGGGGTCTGGCCAGGCTGCACCGCCCGCACCGCCCCGAGAAGCGGCAGCTGGCCGCGTTCCTGATGATGGTCTGCGCGCTGTCGGTGCTCGGCGTCAACATCCAGGTGCCGATCTCGGCCCGCTACCTGTGGCCGCTGCTGGTGATCGCCACCGGCGCCGCCGTCGTGTGGCGGCAGGCGGACAACTCGCGCCGGGCGCGCTGGGCCGCGGCGACCAGGCGCAGCCGCTGGCTGCCGCTGGTGCGCGGCGCGGCCGGCGCGGCGCTCGTGATCGGCGGCGTCGCGGCCTTCGTGGTCGGCCAGGGCCCGGAGTCGGCGGAGAGCCTGAGCGTGGCGGCGCAGGCGTCGGTGGCGATGGTGGTGGGCGTCGCGCTGCTGGTCGGCCCCTATCTGGTGCGGGTGGTGCAGGAGTTGTCCGAGGAGCGGACGATGCGGATCAGGGCCCAGGAGCGGGCCGAGGTCGCCGCGCACGTCCACGACTCGGTGCTGCACACCCTCACCCTGATCCAGCGCAACGCGGAGAACTCCCGCGAGGTGGCCAGGCTGGCGCGGGCCCAGGAGCGCGAACTGCGCGCCTGGCTCTACAAGTCGGCGGAGCCGCCGAGCGCCGAGGAGCCCGACGACGAGCCGCGCACCCTCGCCGAGGCCGTGCGCGCGACCGTGGCGGAGGTCGAGGATCACCACGGGGTGCCGATCGAGGTGGTGTGCGTGGGCGACTGCCCGGTGGACGAGCCGCTGGGGGCGCTGCTCCAGGCGGCCCGTGAGGCGATGGTGAACGCGGCCAAGTACGGTGGCGACGGCGGCCCGGTGCGGGTCTTCGCCGAGGTGGAGGGGCGCACGGTCTTCGTGTCGGTCCGCGACCGCGGCCCCGGCTTCGACCCGGAGACGGTGCCGGCGGACCGGATGGGCGTGCGCGAGTCCATCATCGGCCGGATGCGGCGCCACGGCGGCTCGGCCAGGGTGCGGTCGACGCCGGGCGAGGGCACGGAGGTAGAGCTGACGATGGAGCGAACGGAATGACTGTGGACAGGCACGCCAGGGTGGTCCTCGTCGACGACCACCGCATGTTCCGCGCCGGGGTGCGGGCCGAGATCGGCGAGACCGCCGAGACCGGCGTCGAGGTGGTGGGCGAGGCCGGCGACGCCGACCAGGCGGCCACCGTCATCAAGGCCGCCCGCCCCGACGTGGTCCTGCTCGACGTCCACCTGCCGGGCGGCGGCGGGGTGGAGGTGCTGCGCCGCTGCGCCTCCCTCACCTCGGCCGCCGACCGCCCGATCCGCTTCCTCGCGCTGTCGGTCTCCGACGCCGCGGAGGACGTGATCGGCGTGATCCGCGGCGGTGCCCGCGGCTACGTCACCAAGACCATCACCGGCGCCGACCTGATCGACGCGATCTTCCGCGTCTCGGACGGGGACGCGGTGTTCTCCCCGCGCCTGGCCGGCTTCGTGCTCGACGCCTTCGCCTCCTCCGACACCACCCCGGTCGACGAGGACCTGGACCGCCTCACCCAGCGCGAACGCGAGGTGCTGCGCCTGATCGCCCGCGGCTACGCGTACAAGGAGGTCGGCAAGGAGCTGTTCATCTCGGTGAAGACGGTCGAGAGCCACGTCTCGGCGGTCCTCCGCAAGCTCCAGCTCTCCAACCGCCACGAGCTGACCCGCTGGGCCACCGCCCGCCGCCTGGTCTGAGCCCGCTCAGGCCGCGAGCGCCTCGCGGGTGGCGCGGTCGTCGCCCGCCGGCGCCTGGCGGACGTCGAGTTCGGCCCAGATGATCTTCCCGTCGGCGACGTAGCGCGTGCCCCAGCGGCGGGCGAGCTGGGCGACCAGGAACAGGCCTCGGCCTCCCTCGTCCAGGGTCCTCGGGTGCCGCAGCCGCGGCGAGGTGCTGCTGGCGTCGGCCACCTCGCAGGTGAGGACCGACTGCCGGATGAGCCGCAGCCTGACCGGGCCGCTCGAGTACCGGATGGCGTTGGTGACCAGCTCGCTGACCAGCAGCTCCGCCGTCATGGCGAGGTCGTCGAGGCCCCAGCGCGCCAGCTGCTCCCCGGTCTTCGCGCGGGCCTGGGCCACCTCGGCGGGCTCCGGCGGGAACTCGAAGGTGGCGACCCGCTCGGCGGTCAACGCGTGGGTGCGGGCCAGCAGCAGGGTGACGTCATCGTAGGGCGGCCCTGGGCCCAGGCTTTCGGTCGCCGCCGTGCACAGCTCGTCGAGCGAGCGGCCCGACCGGGCCAGGACCTGCCCGAGCCGGGCCATCCCGGCGTCGATGTCCTGGTCGGGGGACTCGACGAGCCCGTCGCTGTAGAGCGCGATCAGGCTCCCCTGCGGAAGTTCGAGGTCGGCCGGCTCGAAGGGCAGCCCGCCGAGGCCGAGCGGGGGCCCGGCCGGGAGTTCGGGGAAGGTGACGTGACCGTCGGGGGTGACGATGGCGGGTGGGGGGTGGCCCGCCCTGGCCATCGTGCAGCGCCGCGTGATCGGGTCGTAGACGGCGTACAGGCAGGTGGCGCCCAGCACGGTCGCGGCGGCGGCCTGGTCGCCCGCCTCCTCCTCGATGACCCGGATCGCCCAGTCGTCGAGGTGGGCCAGCAGCTCCTCCGGCGGCAGCTCCATGTCGGCGAGGGTGCGCACCGCCGTCCGCAGCCGGCCCATCGTCACGGCCGCGGTGACGCCGTGGCCCACCACGTCGCCGACGACCAGGGCCGCCCTGGCGCCGGAGAGCGGGATCACGTCGAACCAGTCGCCGCCCACGCCCCCGCCGCCCTCGCGCACCTGCGCCGGCAGGTACCTGGACGTCACGTCCAGCGCGATCCCGCCGGTCAACTGGCTGGGCAGCAGGCTGCGTTGCAGGGCGAGCGCGGCGGCCCGCTCCCGGCTGTAGCGGCGGGCGTTGTCCACGCACACCGCCGCCCGGTCCACCAGCTCGCGGGCGAGCAGCAGGTCGTCGGGCACGAAGGGGGCGGGGTTGCGCGAGCGGAGGAAGATCGCCTGCCCGAGCACCACGCCGCGGGCCCGCAGCGGGACGACGAGCAGCGAGTGCAGTCCGAACTCGCGCATCGTCCGCGCCCGCTCCGGGTAGTCGCGCGCCCAGGTCTCCTCGTCGGGGTCGAGCGAGGGGATCAGCATGGCGTCGCCCTCGACGAGGTACCGGCTGTCGCGGTGCGGCGGCAGGAAGCCGACGGGCTCCCCGAGCCGGTCGACCGCCTCCGGGGCCCCCTCGCGCACCGACCGCAGCCCGCAGCGCCGCATCAGGGGCCTGGTGTCGACGGGCTGCACGGCCGGCTCGTCGCCGTGCAGCACCGGCTCGAGCAGGTCGACGGCGGCGAAGTCCGCGAGGCGCGGCACGGCGATGTCGGCCAGCTCCTGCGCCGTGCGGTCGATGTTCAGCGTGCTGCCGACGCGCCCGCTGGCATCGTTGATCAACGCCAGACGCTCCCGGGCCTCCCACCGGTCGGTGACGTCCATGACCAGGTAGCACACGCCGTTCACCCGGTCCTCGTCGTCGACGAGCGGGAAGAACGAGGTGGAGTAGGCGTGCCGGCGCTGCGGGTCGGCCCAGCTCCACCCCGTGTACTCGTGGTCGATCACCGGGGTGCGGGTGTCCCGCACCTCCCGCATCAGTCCTTCGAGCCGCTCGGCGTCAAGTCCTGGCAGCAGGTCGCTCAGCCGGCGCCCGAGACGCTGCTCGCGTGGCACGCCGCCGGCGCGTTCGAGGGTGTCGTTCATCCACACGTAGCGCAGGTCGGTGTCCATCACGGCCATGCCGATCGGGGACCTGGTGAGGAGCCCTTCGAGCAGGGACCCGCTGACGGCCTGGGACGGCTGCTGCTCGCCGGCGGAGACGAGGAAGCACTCCCGGCCGTCCAGCGAGAAGGGTGGGGAGACCCGCAGCTGGGCCTCGACGTGTCGCCCGTCCCGGGTGCGGACGGTCGCGGAACCGGCCCAGCCGGCGCCCGAGCGGCAGCGGCGGGCCACGGCCGCCGCCCGCACCCGGTCGCCGGGCGCGGTCAGCAGCATGACGGCGGGGCGCCCCACCACCTCGCCCGCCGGATAGCCGAGCAGCTCCTCGGCCGCGCGGGTCCAGCCCAGGACCGTGCCGCCCGGGCCGATGACGACGGTGGCGGCGTTCGCCACCTCCAGCGGCCCGGGGCTGCCCCTCGGGGTGAACCCGAGCCCGGACTCGGGCTCGGGCCGCGCCTCGTCGGATGCCACCCCTCCATGGTGCGCCCGGGGGCGGGGCCCTGCTAGCCGACGGCCGGGCGGCCGCCGGGCGGGGCTACTCCCACTCGATGGTGCCGGGCGGCTTGCTGGTGATGTCCAGCGTGACCCGGTTGACGTCGCGCACCTCGTTGGTGATGCGGTTGGAGATCCTGGCCAGCAGGTCGTAGGGGAGGCGGGACCAGTCGGCCGTCATCGCGTCCTCGGAGGAGACGGGGCGCAGCACGATCGGGTGGCCGTAGGTGCGGCCGTCGCCCTGGACGCCGACGCTGCGGACGTCGGCCAGCAGGACGACCGGGCACTGCCAGATGTCGCGGTCGAGGCCGGCCGCGGTCAGCTCCTCGCGGACGATGGCGTCGGCCTCGCGCAGGATCTCCAGCCGGTCGCGGGTGATCTCGCCGACGATGCGGATGGCGAGCCCGGGGCCGGGGAACGGCTGGCGGTGGACGATCTCCTCGGGCAGGCCGAGCTCCTGCCCGACCATCCGCACCTCGTCCTTGAAGAGCTTGCGCAGCGGCTCGACCAGCTCGAACTCCAGGTCCTCGGGGAGGCCGCCGACGTTGTGGTGGGACTTGATGTTGGCGGTGCCGGTGCCGCCGCCGGACTCCACCACGTCCGGGTAGAGGGTGCCCTGGACGAGGAACGCCACGTCCTCGCCGGCCGCGCCCGCCTCGGCGACCAGCTCGGCCTGGGCCTGCTCGAAGACCCGGATGAACTCGCGCCCGATGATCTTCCGCTTCTGCTCCGGGTCGGAGACCCCGGCCAGCGCGGCCAGGAAGCGCTCCGCCGCGTCCACCACCACCAGCTTGACGCCGGTCGAGGCCACGAAGTCCTTCTCGACCTGCTCGGTCTCGCCCTTGCGCATCAGGCCGTGGTCGACGTAGACGCAGGTCAGCTGGGATCCGATGGCCCGGTTGACCAGGGCGGCCGCCACCGCCGAGTCCACGCCGCCGGAGAGCGCGCAGATCGCCCGCTTCTCCCCGACCTGGGCGCGGATCGCGGCGACCTGCTCCTCCACGATGGACCCGGTGGTCCAGGTGGGGGTGAGCCCGGCGCCCCGGTAGAGGAAGTGCTCGAGCACCTGCTGGCCGTAGGTGGAGTGCAGCACCTCGGGGTGGTGCTGGACGCCGTAGAGCCGCCGCTCGTCGTCCTCGAAGGCGGCGACCGGGACGGTGTCCGTCGAGGCGGTGACGGTGAAGCCGGCCGGGGCGGCGGAGCAGGCGTCGCCGTGCGACATCCACACCTGCTGCTCGGCCGGGGTGCCCTCGAAGAGGGTGGAGGACGGCCGGGAGACGCTGAGCACGGTGCGCCCGTACTCGCGGGCACCGGTGTTGTCGACGGTGCCGCCGAGGGCCTGGGCCATCAGCTGGAAGCCGTAGCACATGCCGAAGACGGGGACGCCGGCCTGGAAGAGCGCCGGGTCGATGCCGGGGGCGTCGTCCGCGTAGACGGAGGAGGGGCCGCCGGAGAGGATGATCGCGCGCGGCCCGCGGGCCAGCATCTCGGCCACCGGCATGGTGGACGGGACGATCTCGCTGTAGACGCGTGCCTCGCGCACCCGGCGGGCGATGAGCTGGGCGTACTGGGCGCCGAAGTCGACGACGAGGACCACGCCCGTGTCGGGGGAGGTCGCGTCGGGGGCGGCCGTGTCTGCCACGTGTGCCACGAAGCTGCGCCTTTCTCTCCGTCCGGCACGGGGTGCCTTCCGGCGGTGGTGTTCGGGGTGTGGCATCGAGTCTAGGTGACCCGGTCGGGGCCGTGCTCCGGCCGTCCGCCGGACCGGGGCCTGAACCCCTGCGCGGCGAGTCACCCGTACGGAGCGTGACCGGCGCCGCGGCCGCTTCGTTGAAGGCAGTGTCCCCGGGGCGAAGAGACGCACCGGCCCTCCGCGGTGTGGCGAGGGTGGGTGCGTCGTGGGACCTCGCTCCGGTGCGGTGGCCGGACGGCAGGGGACAGCAGGCCGGTCACGACCTCGGGCGGCCGGTTCCCGGGACGCCGGGGACCGGCCGCCGTGCTCTTGCGGGATCGGCTCTCCATCCCGCACGATGCAAGGAGAACCGAAGACGAGTTGGCGGATCAGGCGTACCCCCCTCCAATGGTCCGACCAACGGCAGCGGTGTCTACCCCCCGGGCACTGCCGCACAGCACCGGGCGCCGCCCTGTCGCCCGTGCTGACAAGAAGGGGCCCCGGCCGGGATGGCCGGGGCCCCTTCGCCGTTCCGGCGTGGTTCCCGCCCGAGGCGCCGAATCCACCCACGTCGTGTTCATTTCGTGATCACAACCGGTGCATCTCTTTCCACTTCTGATCGGTCGGAACAGGCGCATCACGAGTCGACCCAGCCTCAAGAGGGACGTGATAGCGCTCCGACGGGCCCTGGCGACCACCACCGCCACCGCCTGACGGCCCCACGACCGAAGGGGCTCGCTTCCACTCCCCCGGGAGGCGGGCCCCTTCGCCTCAGCGGAGGCGGAGCGCCTTCATCGCCCGCAGCGAGCGGCTGACGAAGGCCGCGTAGCCGCGGTCGTCGAGGCCGAACGAGGGCGCCATGGGCAGCAGCCGCTGCTCGGCCACGGTCTGCGCCTCGGTGAACCTGAGGATCCCCTCGGCGCCGTGCCGCCGCCCGAGCCCCGAGTCGCCCATCCCGCCCATCGGGGCGCCGACGCTGCCGTAGGCGGCCGCGTAGGCCTCGTTGATGTTGACGGTGCCGGTGCGCAGCCGGGCGGCGAGCCGCCTGGCGCGGCGGGCGTCGCGCGACCAGACACTGGAGTTGAGGCCGTAGGACGTGGCGTTGGCGCGGTCGACCGCCTCGTCCTCGTCGGTGAAGCGGTAGACCGAGACGACGGGGCCGAAGGTCTCCTCGCCGCACACCCGCATCTCGGGCGTGACGCCGTCGAGGATGGTGGGCTCGTAGAAGTAGGGGCCGAGTTCGGGCCGGGCCCGGCCGCCGGCGAGCACGGTCGCGCCGTGCGCCACCGCGTCCGCCACGTGCCGGGTGACGGCGTCCAGTTGGGCCTGGGAGGCGAGCGAGCCGACGTCCGTGCCGTAGTCGAGGGCGGCGCCGAGCCGCAGCGCGGCGGTGGCCGCCGTGAAGCGCCGCAGGAACTCCTCGGCGATCCGCTCGTGCACGTACAACCGCTCGACGGAGACGCACAGTTGGCCGGCGGACGAGAAGCAGCCGCGCACCGCGCCGGCCACCGCCCGGTCCAGGTGGGCGTCCGCCAGCACCAGCATGGCGTTCTTGCCGCCGAGTTCGAGACTGGCGCCGATCAGCCGGGCCGCCGCGCCCTGGGCGACCTCGCGGCCGGTGCGGGTGGAGCCGGTGAACGTCACGTAGTCGGCGTGCCGCACCAGCTGCGGGCCGACGACCGGCCCGTCGCCGAGCACCACCTGCCAGACGTCGGCCGGCAGCCCGGCCTCGATCAGCAGCCGGCGCGCCCACAGCGCGGTCAGCGCGGTCCGGGTGTCGGGCTTCATCACCACCGCGTTGCCGGCGACCAGGGCCGGCAGGGCGTCGCCCGCGGAGAGTTCGAGTGGGTAGTTCCAGGGCGAGATGTGGCCGACGACGCCACGCGGGTGACGCAGCTCGCGGACCCGGGTGAGCACCGGGAAGGCGCCGCCGCGCCGCTTGGGCCGCAGGTGGCCGGGGGCGGTGCGGCCGTAGTGGCGGGCGACGGCGAGGACCGCCTGCACCTCCTCGTGCGCGTGCAGCCTGGCCTTGCCCGTCTCCAGCTGGATCAGGTCGAGCACCTCGTCCTGACGGCGCAGCAGCAGGTCGTGCAGGCGCAGCAGGACGGCGGCCCGCCGCCGGACGGGAAGCGCGGCCCAGGCACGTTGGGCGGCGCGGGCGCTGTCGAACGCGGCGGCGACCTCGTCCGGGGCGGCGACCGGCAGCTCGGCCAGCCGCTCGCCGGTCAACGGGCTGTGGACCTCGGCGAGACCGCTGCCCGGCACGCCCCGGGTCAGCCGGGTCATCAGCTCGGGGGTGACGAGGCGGGCCGCCCGGGCCCGCGCGTCGGACGGATCGGACGTGTCGAACGGCCGGGTCGTCGTCATAGCCGGAGGGTAAGGCCGACGCGGACGGCTGCCTACCTGTCGGTAACGACTTTCTGCCGTCGGACGGTCACCCGGCCCGGTAGCTGCCGGCGGTGACGTCGGCGATCTCGGCGAGCCGGTCGCGCTCGTCGGCCGGGCCGCGCACCAGCACGACGTGGTACGAGCCGTCCACCAGCAGCACCCGGTTGAACGCGACCACGTCCGTGCCGTCCTCGCGCCAGCCGAACACGCCGTCGGCCATGCGGACGTTGCCCACCCGGGTCTCGATCAGGCCCGAGGAGGTGGCGTACTGGTAGGCGCGCTGGACGGCCAACTCGGGCTCGGCGGTCAGCTGGTAGTCCATCGGGTCGTCGCCGAACTCCTGGGTGCCGTCCCGGCCGGGGACCACCACGATCTCCAGGCCGCCGTCGCCGTAGATCACCTGTCCGTCGCCGTTGATCCCCTGGCGGTCCCAGCCGTCGGGCACGGCGATGGCGAAGCCGGCCTCGTCCTCGACGGCGGTGAAGCCCTCGGGCGGGGGCGCCGGCTGCTGGTCGCCCTCGGCGGTGGACGGCTCGCTGTCGCCCTCGCCGTCGTCCTGCCCGCCCTCGTCGGCGGCCTGCCCGCTCTCGCCCGCGGTCGGCTCCTCGTCCCCCTCGGCCGGGGGCGCCTCCTCGGCGGGCGGGCGCTCGCTCACCCCGCCCTCGCCGGTCGGCGAGCCGGCGTCCCGGTCCTCGGCCATGAACGCCAGCACATAGGCGACGGCGCCGGCCATGCCGAGCAGCACGAGGGTCAGCAGCGCCCGGCCGAGCCGGCGCGGGCTGCGCTGCCCGCGCTGGCGCGGGCGCCGACGTGGGCCCACTATCTCGCCGCGCCGCCGCAGGATCGGCAGCCGGCGCGGGTCGGCCGGGCGGCCCGGCTCCAGCGCGGGCGGCGGCGCGGTGACCGTGCGCCGGCCCAGCTCGGGCTCGGGGGCGCTGCGCAGCAGCGAACGCAGCCAGCCACGCAGCTCCTCGGCGCTCGGCCGCTCGGTCGGGTCCTGCCGGAGCAAGGACTCGATGACGGGACGCAGCGCCCCGCAGTCCTCGGCGAACGCGGGCTGCTCGGCGCAGACGGCCTGGGTCAGCTCGGCCGCGCTGTCCTCCGGGTAGGGCGGGTAGCCCTGCACCACGCGGAAGAGCAGGGCGCCGAGGGCCCAGAAGTCGGCCGCCGGGCCGACCGGCGGGGCCAGCCGCCAGTGGTCGTGGACCGGGCCCGCCTGCTCGGGGGCCCAGCGCTCGGTGACGGCGCCCACCGTCATGATGCGCGCCTGCCGCGCCCGCTCGGCGGCCAGCGCGCTGTCAGGACCCCGGTACCGGTCGGGCTCGCCGACCGCGGGATCCGGCTGCTGGGGCAGCCGCACCTGGGGGAGCTGCTGCGAGTGGTGCGCCGGCCTCGGCGGCGGCTCCCAGCCGGTGCGCGCCGGCTGGCCGGGGTGCGCGCCGGCGCCAGAAGCCTCCGTGGGCG
>NZ_JBHXFJ010000101.1:0-16679 GCF_042722465.1 Streptomyces sp. NPDC127098 | reverse complement strand
ACCCACACCCAAAACACCCGGGCCCGCTCCTTATGTTAATACCACACACAATTTCCGGGCCCCCCCCTGGCGGCCAACCCCCCAGGTCCGGGGTCCCCCCGCCCCGTCAGCGTGCTCCGTCGCGCGAGGGAGGACGAAGATGGGTCGCGCCGGCGATGTCCGGCACGGCCGCCCTGCTGATCATCGAGGGCATGCACAAAACCTTCGCCTTCGTCGCCGCCCCGCTCCTGATCACGGCCTACGGGCTCATCCGCGCCCTCGACGGCCTGGACGGGGAACGCGGCCCGGGACCCGCGTGGACGACCGGCCACCTGGCCTTTCTCCTCGCGCTGCTCCTGTTCGTCCCGGTGCTCCGGGAGATGCGACGACTGACGGGCGGCAGGGCCCTCGCCACGGCCACCCTCGTCATCGCGCTCGTCGGCGTCACCTGCTCCCTGGCCCAGGTCTCCATCGACCTGGTCATCGGCCTGCTGGCGGCCGACCACGACGACATGCGGCGCATGTTCACCGACGTGCACAACCTGCCCGGCATGGACGTCGCCGTCTACGAGGCGGGACCGGTGCTGTTCTTCCTCGGGCTGCTCGTGCTGGCCTGCCACCTCGCGGCGGCCCGCGCCGTACCGGCGTGGCGCGCGGCGGCCGTGTCGCTCGCGGTACTGGTCGCCCCGATCGATCTCGACCTGCTGCCGGCCGTCGGCCTGCTGCTGCTCGTCGGCCTCGCCCCGTTCCCCCGCGGAGCCCGGCCCGCCGCCGCGCGTTCCTGAGGACCGCCGAAGTGGGAGAATCCAGGCTCGTGTCCGCCCCTACCGCCCCGCGGCTCGACCGCCTGCTGAGTTCCCCCTGGTCGGACGTGGGACTCGCGGTCGTCGCCGCCATCGCCCAGACCGCGCCGCTGCTGTTCCGCCACAGCGACAGCGGGCTCCCCTGGCACTTGTGGGGCTACGTCGCCACGGTCGGCGCCTCGCTTCCGCTGGTCGCGCGGCGCCACCGCCCCGTCTCGGTGCTGCTGGTCTGCGCCGTCTTCTCCGGCCTCTACGACCTCGCCGACCCGGTCGCGCCCCAGCCGCTGTGGTACGGCGTCCTCATCGCCCTGCACGGGGTGGCGGCCACCGCCCCGCCCAGAGTGCGGATACCGATCTTCGTGGTCATGTGCGCCGTCGGCCTCCTGACCGTCGGCTCCCCGGACACCGCGACGCGCGGCATCGTGCTGTACATCGCCGCCTATGCCCTTGGCAGGGCCACGGCCGGCTCTCGCGCCCAGGCCGCCGTCCTCGCCGAGCGCGCCCTCCGCCTGGAACGCGAACGCCGCACGCACGAGGAGCGCGCGGCCGAACGTGAACGGGCCCGCATCGCCCGCGACATGCACGACGTCCTGGCCCACTCCATCAGTCTCATGATCGTCCAGGCCGAGGCTGGCCCCGTCGCGTTGCACACCGAACCCGGCCGCGCCGCCGCGGCGTTCGGTGCGATCGCACGCACCGGCCGCGACGCCCTCGACCAGTTGCGGCGCATGCTCGCCGTGCTCCACGACACCGACGGCACCCGTGCCCCACAACCCACGATCCACGACCTGCCCGCGCTCGCCCGCCAAGTCGCCGGGGCCGGACTCGACGTGCGGCTCACCACCGAGGGCGACCCGCGGCCGATCCCCGCCGACTGCGGCCTCGCCGCCTACCGGATCGCCCAGGAGGCGCTGACCAACGTCGTCAAACACGCCGGCGCGGCCCACGCCGAGATACGGCTGCGCTGGCACGACGACGGCCTGGAGATCCATGTCCTCGACGACGGCCACGGCGTTCCCGGCCTCGACCTGCCGTCCGGCGGCAACGGCCTGATCGGCGTCCGGGAGCGCGCCGCCGCCTGCGGCGGGACCGCGACGGCCGGCCCCAGGAGGGACCGTCACCCCGGCTTCGAGGTGCGCGCGCTCCTCCCTCTTCCCGCCCCCGAACGGGCGGTGCCGGCATGACCATCCGCGTCGTGGTCGCCGACGACCAGGAGCTGGTCCGCGCCGGATTCGCCATGATCCTGGCCGCCCAACCCGACATCGAGGTCGTCGCCGAGAGCGGGAACGGGTTCGAGGCGGTCGGCGCCGCCCGCACCCACCGCCCCGACGTCGTCCTGCTCGACATCCGCATGCCGGGGATGGACGGCATCGAGGCGGCCCGGATCATCTGCGCCGAAACCCCCTCCCGAGTGATCATGCTGACCACCTTCGGACAGGACGACTACGTCTTCGACGCGCTGCGCGCCGGCGCCAGCGGCTTCCTCCTCAAGGACGTGCGACGTGACGACCTCGTCCACGCGGTCCGGGTCGCCGTGGCGGGGGAGTCCCTGCTGGCCCCCTCCGTCACCCGCACCCTGGTCGCCGCCTTCACCTCGGGCAGGGCCGTGCGTCCCCCGCGAACGGAACTGCTGACGGTTCTCACGGAGCGCGAACGGGAGACCCTGCGGCTACTCGGCCGTGGCCTGTCCAACGCGGAGATCGCCACCACTCTGGTGGTGAGCGAGCACACGGTGAAGACCCACGTCAGCAACCTCCTCGCCAAGCTCGGCCTCCGCGACCGCGCCCAGGCGGTCATCGCCGCCTACGAGAGCGGGCTCGTGATCCCCGGCCAACTGGGCGACGCGGAGCCCGACCTCGGCTGACGCGGAGTGCCTGATCACGGGCGGCCCGGAGCCGTTCGGAGGAAGTCGTTGAGCGCCGAGGCCAGGGCCTCGGGCGCCTCTTCGGCGACGTGGTGCCCGGAGTCGATGCCGTGCCCGCGGACGTCGGTGGCCCACCGGCGCCAGATCGCGACGGGATCGCCGTAGAGGTCCTCCAGGTCGTCCCGCAGTGACCACAGGACCAGCGTCGGACACCCGACACGTGTGCCGGCGTCCCGGTCGGCCTCCTCGTGCCGCCGGTCGACGGTGAGGCCGGCGCGGTAGTCCTCGAGCATCGCCCGCACCACGTCGGGATCGCGGGTGGCCCGCCGCCACTCGTCGTGGTTCTCCCGCCCCATGACCTCGGGATCGCCGTGGTACCAGCTGTCGGGGTCGGCGGTGATGACCCGCTCGGGGATCCCCGGCTGCGCGAAGAAGAACCAGTGCCACCACTGGGTGGCGAACTCGGCCGTGATCCGCGTCAGATGCTCCGTCAGCGGCAGACAGTCCAGGAACGCCACCCGGGAGACGGCGTCGGGATGGTCGAGCGCCAGGCGCAGCGCCACAGCGCCCCCACGGTTGTGCCCGGCGAGCGCGAACCGGCGGAGCCCGAGGTGACGCATCACGGCCACCACGTCCCCGGCGACCGCCCGCTTGGAATACCCCTCGTGGTCCGCCGTGAACCGCGGTCCCCTGGAACGCCCGTACCCGCGCAGGTCCGGGCAGACCACCGTGTGCCCGGCCGCCACGAGCCGCGGCGCGACCCGGTGCCACGTCGCCGACGTGCGCGGATGGCCGTGCAGCAGCACCACAGGCGGGCCCTGCCCGCCGAAGCGGACGAAGACCGACGCGTCACCGACGTCGACCCGCGCCTCCTCGAACCCCTCGAACATCGAGCCTCCCTCGGTCCCTCCTGCCCCGGCCGACACCGGCCATGCGTGCGTCGGGCCCCACCAGGGCGGCTGGCGCCGACTGCCCCGGCCCTGTCAGGAGTCGACGCGGCGGTGGGCGCGGCGCAGGGCGCGGGCCTCCCGACGGCGGCCCGTGGCGGCCAGACGGTGGACCAGGTATCTCCTGGCCAGGGCGAGGGGTGGCCCGTACTTCTCGGGGTCGACGGCGGCGAGGCGGGCGGTGACCTCGACCGCCCGCTCGGTGACCGGGACGGACTCCGCGTGCTCGCCCTCCCACCACAGCGCGTCGGCCAGCCGGGTCAACGCGTAGGCGTGGTCGGGCTCGTGCACCACGGGGTCCAGCGCGGCCAGCCGGGCGCGCACCTCCACGGCCTCCCGCAGGGCGGCCAGGTCGTGCGTGCGCGATACCCCGTCCGCCGCGGTCGGACGGTGCAGGTCAAGCAGCATCGCGAAGTGCGGGCCGTGGGCCGCGAGGTCGGCGGAGGCCAGGTGGCGGTAGAGGGTGAGCTGCACGTCGTCCAGCACGTCCGGGACCTGCGAGCCGTACGTCGCCCAGTGCTCGGCACGGTGCGGCTCGGCCGTGTCGCCGAGCCGGTCGCCCAACGCCGCCGCCTCCCGCTCGTCGGTCAACGCCGCGGCCTCCATCCCGCAGGCGTGCCGCACGGCCGCGCTGGTCCACAGCGTGCCGGCGAGCGTGGCCTCCAGCGCCACCGGGTTGGCCCGCGCTCGGCGACGGTCGATCTCCACGGCCTGCTCGATCGCCGCGAGGGCCTCCTCCCGCCAGCGCGGCGGCGGCAGGAACTCCGGGTCCGGCGCGCCGCCGGACCTGAGATGCCAGGTCAGCAGCTCTTCCGCGTGCTTCCCCTGCTCCGTCAGCAGCGACGCGAGGTTCGCGAGTCCGTTGGCGAGCGCGCCCTCGTACGCCGCGGGATGGTCGGCCGCCAGCTCGCGCAGCACCGTCACCGCCTGCCGCGTCGCGTCGACGGCCGCCTCCTTGCGGAGCGCGGCGGAGAGGTCGGCGCCGTGGTTGAGCAGGGCGATCGCGAGGTCCGCCCGGTACGCGCCGGGGTGCGCGGCGGCCAGCCGGCCGTAGCGGGCCAGCGCCTCCGAGCCGGCCTGGAGGGACTCCAGCCAACGGCCGGCGTGCTTCAGCAGGTTGCCGTAGTTGGACAGGGACAGGGCGAGGTCGGCGGCGTGCCGGCCCACCGGGTCGGTCAGCCGCCGGCGGCGGATCTCCACCGACCGTTCCATGGCGGCCACGGCCTCGTCGGTCCGCCGCTCCCGGTCATAACGCAGGCTGAGGTTGTTCAACGCCCGGGCGAGTTCGTGCTCGTACCGGTCGGGGGCGGCCCGGGCCAGCGCCTCGTAGCCGGCCGTGCCCCGCTCGGTCGCGGCCAGGCTCTCGGCGTAGCGGCCGGCGCCGGCCAGGCTCCAACCGAGGTTGAGATGAATGGCGGCCCGCTCCGCCGGGTCGTCGGTGGCGGCCAGCCGGTGGTCGGCCAGCCGGACCGCCAGCACCGCCCCCGCCGGGTCGAGGTCGGCGTCGTCCCGGTTCGGCAGGTGGGCGGCGACCGCGGCGAGCACCTCGATGTCGAGGTCCGACAGGGCGGCCACCGCGCCGAGCGCGCCGCCGCCCGCGGCCACGGCCAGCCACGGCGCCTCGCGCAGCAGCGGATCGAGGTACCCGGCGCGTACGTGCGGCCACCGGTCGGCGGCCGCGGCCACCAGTGTGAGGGCGCGCGGCGTCCACGGGGTGGTCGTCGTCCCGGCGTCGTGCGGCAGCAGCGCGTGCAGCGCCGACGGCGCCCAGTCCTGGGCCGGGTAGTCGGCGGAGTGGCCGGGCAGGGTGAGGGCGACGAAGTCCTCGGCCAGCCGGTCGGGGGTCAGCGGCTCCAGCACGGTGGGCCGTGCGGGGTCGGCGGGCGGGTAGTGCCTGGCGTGGTCGGCCAGCGCACGCTCGGCGGGGCGCGGCCCGCCGGCGCCGAGCGACGCCAGCGCGGCGACGCCGGCGCTCGGCGCCAGGGAACCGGTGAGGGCGGCGGCGAAGACGGTCCGGTTCATCCCGTCCGGCGTGGTCTCCGGGGCGGGGTCGGTGTCCTGGTGGGGCCATCGGCGGGCCCACTGCCGTTGCTCGCGGTCCAGCAGGTAGGTGGTCAGCCCGGCCGTGTTCCGCGGGGGGCGGCGCCCGGCCCGGTGGGCGTCCACGGCCACCAGCGCCGCCATGTGCACGGTCAGGGTGAGCCCGAAGTCCGGGCCGCTCAGTGGCATGGGGGGCGCGATGTCGGCGGCCGTCGGCAGGCCGTGGCGGGCGGCGAAGCTGTCGCGGGCCGCGCGGAACATCCGGGCCCGCTCGCCGGGACCGCCCGCCGCGTCGGTGCCGTCCGCGCCGCCTATGCCGTCCGGGTCGTCGGCGGGGAGCGGCGTCAGCGGGTGTCCCGCGGTGGCGGCCTGGAGGTCCGCGAGGGTGGCGCGGACCGCCGGCCAGGCGTCGGCGGTCCGGCCGAGCAACAGCAGCCGGGTCGGCAGGCCGGGGCGGTGCAGCAGGGCGTTGCTGAACAGCCAGGTGAGGTGCGGCAGCGGCCACTGGTCGGCGTAGTCGACCACCAGCATCAGACCGGCGGCGCCGTCGGTGGTCAGGTCCTGGCTGCCCGGCGGCGGCAGCACGCTGCCCGGCCCGTGAACGGCGCTGACGACCTTCCAGCCGTCCGCGAGCGACTCGCGGGCGAACCGGGCGGCGAGCCGGGTCTTGCCCTGTCCGCCCGGCCCGTGCAGCCAACGGGCGGCGAGCCGCCGGTCCATCAGCCGCCAGGCGTGCAGCGCGGCGAGGTCCGCCGCGCGGCCGGTGAACGGAACGATCTCGTGCCGGGCGCTCAGCATCCGACTGGGCAGTTCCCGCAACCACGCGTCGTCGGCGGGCGGCACGGCCCGCCAGTTCTCCAGGACGTAGACGGGCTGTCCGTCGCCGAAGACGTGCAGGTCGGCGCCGATCACCCCGTACGCGAAGCCGCCCTCCGCGCGCACCACCTGACGCGGGTACGGATCGCCGGCGCCGGCGTTCGGCGGGCCGGTCACCCGGGCCGGCCTGCCCCACCCACCGGGCCGTCGTCGGCGTCGGGCGTCGACGGAAGATGGACGTGGACGCTGCTGCCCGGGCCCTGGGCGCCGAACGCCGTGCCGCCGGCGTGCGCGGTGATGTGCTGCACCCACTGCTGGGTGCCGGGCGGCAGGTCGGCGGCGGCCCGCTCCACCAACAGCCGCACGTCCTCACCCGCCTCGGGGTGTTCGTTCAACAGCACCGCCAGCCGCCGGGCCCACGGCCGCAGCAGGTCCTCACGGGCCGCCTGCGGATCCGGGTCGTCGGCCACCAGGCGGGCGTCGCCGTCCAGTTGGGCGCCGACCGTCGCCGGCTCGTCCGCGCCGCGGCGCCGGAACAACTCGGCGACCCGGCCGCGGGTGGCCTCCCACGCGGAGGTGGCCATGGCCCCCACGATCGTCGTCGCGCCGGCCATGGCCAACACGCTCATCGGGTCGCTCATCAAGTCTCCTGTTCCCCCGGGAGATTGAGTGACAGTCTAGCCACGGGCGCGGCCCGGCGGCCCGCGTTCGCGTGGCCGACGAACTCGGCGCGGCGAAGAGCACGGGGAGGACGGATGGAACGCACCGCCTGGGCGGACGCCGAGCGGATCGACCGACAGGCCGCCCGCTATCTCGACGGCGGGTACACCGAGCCGCTGCGCCGCCTGATCCGCTCGGTGCCGTTGGCCGACGGGGTGCGGCTGGCGCGGCGCCTGCCCACCCCTCCCGTGGACGGCTCCGCGCTGTCCCTGCTGGCCACCGCCGACGAGCGGGCCGTCCGCGACGCCGCCGACGCGGCGGCGCGCGCGGTCCGCACCGACCACGCCGTCCGGGCGGGCGCCGCACAGTGGGTGTCCTTCGGCGTCGGTGACCCGGTGCTGACGGTGACCACCCTCCCGGAGCCCGGCCTGACGCGGATCATGATGCTCGACGGCGTCACCTGGCGCGAGATCTACCACGGGGAACTGGAGCACCACGCCGTGGGCTGCGTGGACGCGGAGAACGTCGTCGCCGTGCGCGACGACCCGGCACGGCGGCTGGCGCTGGTCCACTACGTGGCCGGCACCGAGAAACTGGTGATGACCGGGCAGGCGCTGCTCGGCACCCGACCGGCGGGCACCGCGGCCGGCTTCGTCGCCGGCAGCGGGCTCGCCCCCGCGGTCGCGGTGGCCGGTCCCGACCGGGAGCCCGACATCGTGGACCTCGCGCCGTTCGGCCTGGAGGCCGCCGCCCGGCTCGCGGTGGACCCCACCGGGCGCGCCGTCGCGTTCGGCGGCACCGCGGCGGTCGTGGTGACGGACGCGCGCATGGAGCACCTGCTGGCGCGCAACGTGGTGCCCCCGCCGCACGGCCCCGTCCGCGGCCTGGCCTTCACCGGCCCCGACACGCTCGTGGTCGGCGGGCAGGCCGGCGGCCTCAGCCGATGGCGCGTCTCCCCGCACGAGGCGCTGGCCCTGGAGGGGATCGCCGAGGCACCCAGGCTCGACGGGCTGTGCGCCATCCCCGCCTGGGGCGTGATCGGCGGCCGCTCGGGCGGCGAGCACCAGTACTTCGACCCGGACACCCTGGCACCGGTGTCCGCGCCCCGCCCGCTGCTGGAAGCCGGGTGGAACCCGCGGCTGGTGCACACCGTCACGGGATCGGCCGACGGCCGGTTCGCCGTCGTGGACGGCTTCCTCGACCCGGGCCCCGACGGTGTGCCAGCGCCCGCGATGGCCCGCTACGACTTCCACCACCCGCTGGCCCGCCTGCTGCGCCCCGTCGGCTCACTCGACGACGCCGACCTGGCGGCACTCGCCGAAGCCGCCGCCCCCGGCTCGGGGCTGCCGCACCGCGAGACGCTCGCCCTCCTCCACGCCGTCGCCACCACCAGCCGCGCCGACCGCGGTTGAACTCGGCGCGCCGTCCGTAAGCGGGCGCACCGGAAGCCGGTCAGGCCCCGCCGGCCGGCGGCGGTCCGGCGAAGGCGCCGGCGGAGGCGGCGAGTACGGCGGTCCTGGCCGCGTGGTCGGGCAGCCCCGGGTCGAGCGGGGCGCGGAGCAGGACCAGGTGGTGGTACAGCGGCGCGGTGGCGGCGACGAGCAGTCGCCGCGGGTCGGTGCCCGGCGGGAGCTCGCCGCGCCGGGCCGCGCGGCCGACGACGATCTCGCACCGGGCGTACCGGTCCTCCCAGAGCCGCTGTTGGGCGCGGTTGGCCTGCTCGGAGCGGAACGAGGCGGCGATCAGGGCCGTGACGATCGGCGGGGTCGCGGTGAGCGCCGTCTGGATCTCGTGGTTCAGCGCCGCCAGGTCGCCCTGGAGCGTGCCGGTGTCCGGGGGCCGCCAGTCGTCGTCGCTCGCGGCGTCGAGGACGTCGGCGAGCAGGCCGCCGACGTCTCCCCAACGTCGGTGCACCGTCGTGCGGTGCACGCCGGCACGGGCGGCGACGGCCTCCAGGGTGAGCCCGTCATAGCCGTGTTCGCCGAGCTCGGCGCGGACGGCGTCGAGCACCAGGGCGCGCGTGCGAGCGGTGCGGCCGCCGGGCCGGGTTCGGCCCGGCGGGGTCGGCCCGGTCTCCGCTGGCGGTGAGGCTTGGGGACTCATGCGCCCCACACTAATGCATCGTGTGTAGCATTAGCGGCGCTCTCCGGAAAGGAACGGATCACGATGCCAGCAGTCCCCGCCGACCCGACCCTGCTCCACCCCATGCCCGAGCAGCCCCGGGTGGTGCTGCTGAAACCGCTGGTCACCTCGCCGCTGATCGAGGTGGGCGACTTCTCCTACTACGACGACCCGGACGACCCCACCGCCTTCGAGACCCGCAACGTGCTGTACCACTACGGGCCGGAGAAGCTGGTCATCGGGAAGTTCTGCGCGCTCGGCGAGGGCGTGCGCTTCATCATGAACGGCGCCAACCACCGCATGGACGGCCCCTCGACGTTCCCCTTCCCGATCATGGGCGGCTCCTGGGCCGAGCACTTCGACCTCATCGCCGACCTCCCCGGTCGCGGCGACACCGTGGTGGGCAACGACGTCTGGCTCGGTTACCGGTCCCTGGTGATGCCCGGCGTCCGCATCGGCCACGGAGCGGTCGTCGCCTCCGGCTCCGTCGTCGTCGACGACGTCCCCGACTACGGCATCGTCGGCGGCAACCCCGCCCGCCTCATCCGCCACCGCCACAGCGACGCGGACATCGACCGCCTCCTCGCCCTGGCCTGGTGGGACTGGCCGCTCCAGCACATCACCGAGCACATCCGCACCATCATGTCGGGCAGTGTCGACGACCTGGAGAACGCGGCCCCAGGGCGCCGAGCGGACGGACACGCGTGATCTCCACCCGGGCCGAACGCGACTCGTGAGGGGCCGTGGCCTCAGGTGTCCGGAAGCCCACGCGAACGGCGCCCGCCCACCTGCCCGGGGCACAGCGGGTCGAACCGGATGTCGCGCCACAAGGCCCGTGGCGCGGAGGTGTCGTCCGCGGCCAGGTGGTCGCCAGGGACGGCCCAGGACAGGACGGGCGTGGTGCCGGCGGTGACCGCCGGCCAGCCCGGGTCACCGGTGGCCGCGAAACCGACCCAGGAGCGGAGCATGCGGCGGGACAGCGCGCGGTCGTGGTCGTCCGGGGCGCCGCCGATGAGGAAGTCTGCGCCGACGGCCGCCAGGTTGCCGAAGGCGAAGGGGATGTCCGCGGTGTGCCAGGGCCTGGCCGCCCCACGCCTGCGGGCGAAGCGGGCCAGATACGCCCGGCCGCCGGCCCTCGCGTGCTGCTCGGCCAGGCGGGTGGTGTACTCGCCGAACCGCGCGTCGCCGAAGATCGCGAGGTAGCGGTCGAGTACCGGTGCGCCCGGCATCAACGACCGGTAGTCGTCCACCAGGCGGGCCGGAAGGCCAAGGGCCTTGGCGAAGTGCGCCAGCTCCGCCTCGGAGGCGACCTCCCGCACGGCCCCCACCGCGTGGAGGAACCAGTACTCCTCCACCGTGTGACAGACCAGCAGGTCCACCCCCCGCGCCGCCCCGGAAGCGAGCACGCGCAGTGGATCCGCTGCCAGCACCTCGCCTTCGACGACGGGTTGGAAGAGCACCGGGTCGAACGCCTCGACCGCCGTCACGGGATCGGACCCGCAGCCTGCGGCGACCTCGTCGGAAGCGGACACAAGCGCCTCGGGAGACACGGACAACAGGCCCTCCGCCGTCGGAGCGACGCCGGCCACCGCCGCGATCCGCTCCGCCACCGCGGCCGCCAGCCCGACCGTGTGGAAGGCACTGGGCACGCTGTGGGCGATGGCCCGCCGGAACAGTCCCCGCGCCCGCTCCATGGCCATCAGACAGGCCACCGACCCGCCTCCGGCCGAGTGCCCGGCGACGGTGACGTTCCCGGGATCGCCCCCGAAGACGGCGATGTTCTCCCGCACCCAGCACAGCGCGGCGACCTGGTCGAGCAACCCACGGTTGTCCGGGAAGCCGGACACCCGACCGAAGCCCTCGAAGCCCACCCGGTAGTTGCAGCTGACCACGACCAACCCGGCGCGGGCCAGGGCCGTCCCGTCGAAGTCGGGCTGGGCCGAGGAGCCGAACGTGTAGGCGCCGCCGTGTATCCAGAAGAACACCGGAAGCGCGCCACCAGCCGCACGCTCCGGCACCCACACGTTGACGGAGAGGACGTCCTCGTCCCCGGGGCGCCACACCGGCGATCCCGGCAACTCCGCCGACTGCGGGGCGACGGGACCGAAGGCCGTGCCGTCCCGGACCCCAGCCCAGGCCCGCGCCGGCTCCGGCTCCCGGAACCGGCGGACGCCGAAAGGTGCCGCCGCGTACGGGATCCCGAGCACGGCGACGACTCCGTCGCCGGCCGCCCTGCCCCGCACCCGGCCGCTCGTCGTCCGAAAGACCGCCCCACCACCGCACCGCTGCCGCTCACCCATCGCGCGTCAGTGTCGCTCACCGACCGGCACCCACGCGACGAAGTATCGCTCCCGCCCGGATGCCCGCCCCGCGACGCTTACCTACGCTGGAGCCAACATCGGGTGCCCCTCACCCGCCCCCGCGCGCTCGACCAGCGCGTTCGCGGCGCGGCCGGGCTCGTGAGCGGAAGGAGCGCGCATGTCGCAGCAGCCGTCCGGGGACAACGCCTTCCCCGCGCCGAGCGAGGGCATGGCGATGACCCTCTTTCTCACCGTGAGCGACGTGGCGCGGTCGCGACGGTTCTACAGCGAGGTGCTGGGCGGAGAGATCGTGCTGGCGGACAATCCCTGCACCATCAAGCTCGCCAACAGCTGGGTCATCATGAACCCCGGCGGCGGGCCCACACCCGACAAACCCGATGTGACGCTGCGTCCCCCGGACGGCTCAAACACGGTCTCCAGTTTCATGAACCTCCGAGTAGCGGACATCCAGGCCACCTACGCGGACTGGACGGCCAGGGGCGCCGAGTTCCTGACCCCACCCATCGACCGGGAGGCCGAGCTGCGCTGCTACCTGCGCGATCCCGACGGCTACCTGATCGAGGTCGGCCAGGCCACCGGAATGCTGCACGGGCACTTCGCCCGCAAGGAGAAAAAGACCAGCCCGGGGGACCGGCGGCCGGACTGACCCCGCCCGTCGCCCAGGTGGCGCAGGCGCCCCAACACGGCGATGGCCCTCCCCGGCTCTAGGTTGGCGAAGGCAGGGCGCAGGGACGAAGGACCATGAGCGAGTCCTCCAAGGTCGCCACCATGGCGAAGGGGAACCGGTCGAGTTCGAGACAGAGCGCGACGTCATCGGGATGGACTCCTTGGCGCGCGCCCTCCGACAGCTCGGCGGCGGCGCGCGACCCGGCGGCGCGGCGGAGATATCCGGCGGCCTCCGTCCCGTCCGCGGTGGCTTGCCGAGCGATGTACTGAGCGCACGCTAGGTCTTCGTCGGCCTGCCCGTCCTCGCCGGTGACCACGAACGTGACACGGTCACACCCGCGTGTCCGCAGGAGCCGAGCCGTCGCCCCCGCCACCACGAAGCTGGCGCACAGCACCAGCGACGCCTCCCTGACCGCGAGGGCACCGACCGTCCCGGCCGTCGTCTTCTGCACAACGGTCCGTCCGCCGAGGTCGAGGGACCGCAGCATGCCCGGCGAGTTGACCATGTCGAACCCGGGGGCGGGCGGACCGTCCTTGAGCGCCACCCGATCGGGGTGGCGAGCCTTGAGCGCCAGGGCCTCGTCCAGCGACTCGGCAAGAACGATCTTTTCCGCACCCTGGGCGAACGCCCAGGCAGCCACGGTGAAAGCCCGCATGACGTCGACAACGACGGCCACGGAAGGGGCTTCGACCAGCTCGGCGATGCCGACGAAACGAGCGTCCATTCCGCCCATGATCGTGCACACCCGATCCGGAGCGGTCAGTAAGTGAACCACTTCACATCGCCGCTCTCGGAGCGCGGGCGACAACGGCGCAGTTGACCCCGGGACGGGGGTGCGCCTCTAGACGTCCTCCGCGACTCGCTAGAATCACCCTCACCAGCGAGGCGAGGCCTTCCCGGCCGGATCCACATCCACCGGGGAGGCTTTTTTCATGCCCGGGGCCGACTCGCCCGCCGGTTGACTCATCCTGCCAAGGGGACCCATGACAGACGTATCCGTGTGCCTCGCCACCGCTGCCGACCGCCCCGTAACGGAGCGACTGTGGCTGATGTTCCGCCACGACATGTCCGAGTTCCGTGATGTGCTGCCCAACCCCGACGGAACCTTCCGGAGCGACCGGTTCCGAGCAGCGTTCACGGACAGCGACTGGGCGCCATACCTGGTGAGGCGCGGCGAGCACCCGGTCGGTCTCGCGTTCGTCCGCGGCCTGGCGGGCCCCAACCGCGTACTGAACAGCTTCTTCGTCGTGCGCGGGGCACGGCGAACGGGGATCGGTCTGCGCGCCGTCGAGGAGATCGTGGCCAAGCATCCGGGCCCGTGGCAGGTCGCCTTCCAGGACGACAACACGGTCGCAGTGCGCTTCTGGCGTCGCGTCGCCACCGAGATCGCCGGTGCCGCCTGGACCGAGGCGCGCAAGCCGGTACCCGGCCGGCCCGACCTGCCACCTGACGTGTGGATCTCGTTCAGCACTTCCGCGGAGACCGGCAGCTGAACACATCGAGTGCTGGGATGCGGCCGAGAACAACTCGGCGGCACCCCGGCCCGAGGGTCTCGTCGGAGAGTTCGCCGACGGGCCGCCGCGTCAGTAGGGCAGCCCGACCAGCCCCCAACCGCGCCGATCGGCCTCCGCCACCACGTCCGCCCACTCACGCAGCAGCGCGACGGCCTGGTCGAAGCTCCTCGGCCGCCCCGCCCAGCCCGCCGCCTCGGCCGCGAACGGCGCCCGGAGCTCCTCCAGTCGGGGCCCGGCCCGCTCCCACGCCCGGGCCAGCGCCGGCACCTCGTCGGGTGGGCGGAACAGCAGCAGTCGGGCGTGCCACGGGTTGGCGCCCACCGTGGCCACGGGCTCGTCATCGGGCCCGTCCCACACGAGGCCGCCCAGGAACGTGTCCAGCGCGACACGCAAGTCCGGTGCGGTGAACTCCCGCATGTCGTCCCAGGCGTTGCTCAATTCGAAGTGCCACTTGTACGACCCGGTGGTGTGAACGAACCGGTACTCGGCGCACCACCGCTGCTCCTGCCCACGGGGCCACACCCAACCACCTGTCACCGCCACGTCGGCCTCCGCGCACGGAACACAACAGAAGTCCGGACAGACGGCATCGATCAGCGCTTCGACACGCTCACCGGCGGGCACCCGGTTCAGGCGTCCCCAGTCGACCATGACCACGGTGATGTCCAACCCCATCCGGGCACCCTCCCTGGCAGGCCCTGTTCCCACTCCGACGCCACAAGCCGCCCCAGTGTCGCTGTGGCCGCCTACCGCCAGGGACGAAGCCGAGACCGGCGGGAGCGCCACCGTCCGAATCAGATCATCCTCGGCGCAGGCGTGCACTTCGAATTTTCCTCCTGACACGACGGCTGCTCGTCACAGGCCACAGGAGCACCGCCCACAGCAACAAGCCCGCTCTCGCGGGGCCGCCTCCCCCACGTCGCCTGAATCATCCGAACGGGTGGTTTGAGCTGGGGCTGTCACGCGGGCGGCCGGGCGCGCGCTTGAGTGGGTCGGCGCGCGTGGTGACCACCCCGTGCGCCGCGACCGTACCTCCTGGAGGGTTCATGACGGCCAGTCATCCGGTCCTCACCGACTCCCTGTTACGGCACACCCTCGCGGAACGACGCGTCGCCCTGGTCGCCTGGCGGCTGCTGACCCTGCAGACCGCGCATCCCGTCGTCGCCGCGGGGATGGCGGACTGGTCCACGTACCGGGCGCATCCGTGGCGACGGGTCGAGCACACCATGGACAGCGGACGCCGTCTGTTCTTCCACGACCGAGACGCGTTGCGCCGCGAGGTCGCCCGCCTGGATCGCACACACCGCCGCATCCGCGGCACCGACCCGGCCGGCCGGGCGTACACGGCCGAGGACCCGGAGGTCCGCATCTGGGTGCTGGTGACCCTCTACGAGACGTTGACCGCGCTGCGGGCACTCTCCGGCGATCCCTTCACGCCCGCCGAACTCGAGCGGCTCTACTCCGAGTTCCGTGCTGTATGCGGGGAATTCGGCCTGCCGGACAAGCTGTGGCCGGCGACCGCCGCGGACGTTCCCGGATACATCGACCGCACCATCCGCGAACGCCTGGCGGACGGACCGGAGTTCCGGTACATGCTGTCCGGGATCCTGCAGGAGGCGCCCCGTCCCAGGCGCCTGTGGTTCGTGGGGCCCGCCTGGCCGGCGCTGCGGGTGCTGATCGCCCGGCTGGTGACGACGCTGACCGTCGCGGACCTGCCACCCGCCCTCCGGGAGCGGTTCGAGCTGCGCAGCGGCCGGGGTGCGGCCCTGCTGTCCTGGGCCGTGCACCACGGAGCGCGGCACGTCATGACCCGGCTGCCACACCGATGGCGCTTCCGTCTCTCGGCGACCGCGACGCCTGCCCCCACGCGTCCACGGCGGGCCGGTCGCACGCGCCGCCGTGACACCCGCCCGGTCCGCCTCGACACGTTCTTCCGGCAGGTCCTCGACCAGACCGGAGACGGCTTCATCGGCGTCGCCGATCTCCGGGCCATGGCGCACAACGTCTGCTGGCCGTTGGAGCTGACGGCCGAACGCGAGGCCGAGGTCCACGCCGCCTTCGACACGTGGTGGCGGCACCTGGAGGAGACCATGGACGCCGACGGCGACGGGCGGATCAGCCGGGAGGAGTTCGTGGCGGCCACGATGGCCGGAGTCGACCGGGCCCCCGACCAGCTCGCCAAGGGACTGCACGTCGCGGTCCGAGCGATGTTCCGTGCCGCGGACACCGACGGCGACGGACACCTGTGCGCCGACGAGTACCGCACGGTGTTCGGCGGCACCCGGGTTCACCCGGCCGAGCTCAACCAGGGATTCCGCGAGTTGGACGCAGACAGGGACGGCCAGATCACGGAGCAGGAGTTCGTCCAGGCGTTCACGGACTACTTCACCGCTCGCACCGCGACCACCCCGGGCACCCACATGTTCGGCCGGCCCTAGGCGTCCCAGCCGCCCGCCGACCGCCGGCGGGCGTGCGGTGCTTCTACTGGGCCCCGCCGCGCCAGACGGTGAGGTCGATGGTCACGTACTCGGTCGTGTAGTCCTTGACCGTGATCAGACCGATGTCCCCCGCGGTGGTGGTCAGGCAGATCTCGGAGCCGGGCGGCGCCTCCTCCTCGATGACGAGCACGTCGGTGTACCGGGTCACCGAGCGGCAGGTGTCGAGTGAGCCCGTCTCGTCCTGCCGGAGCAGGGCCAGGGTGTTGTCGCCGCTGGTCAGCAGACGAGGCTCCAGAATGAAGTCCGATCCGGAGTACCCGAGGTCGCCCTCGTAGCCGGGGCCGGCCTCCGCCCGAACCGGCCTGGGCGGGTCCTCCCACAGCGAGATGACGTAGTAGTCCGAGATGGAAAGGTCCTCGTAGGTCACCGGTTCGGGTTCGGCGGGTGGTTCGGAGGTGGTTTCGGAGGGGGTGGTCTCCGTTTCTTCCTCGTCCGGGGTGGTTTCCTGG
>NZ_JBHXFJ010000100.1:0-16945 GCF_042722465.1 Streptomyces sp. NPDC127098 | reverse complement strand
GCCGCCGGGCCCTCGGCCCTGCCGGGCCGCGTACCGCGCGCAGCGCGGTCAGGCCCCCGCGCGCAGCGCGAAAAAGGGCGGGTGGGTGGGGGAAACCCCGGCGCGGAGCGCTCGGGCAGCCGGTGCCCGGTCCTCCGGGCCAGGCACCGCGCGCAGCGCTAAAGGGGCGGGCGGGTGGGGGAGCCCTCGACGCCCGGCGGCGCAGCCGCCACAGGCCAGGCCCGCAGGGCCACCCCACGCGCGCAGCGTGGTCGGGGAAACCCCGGCGCGGAGCGCCCGGGTAGCCGGCGGCGGAGCCGCCGCCGCTTCCGCGCCACGCGAGAGCGCGGGTGGGTGGGGGAGAACCCGCGCGAGGAGCGACGGGCGCCGGTGGCCCAGGCCCGCCCGGGCCCGGGCAACGTACGATGGCGTATGAGGCCGGCGCCGTGCCCGCACGCGGCCGGCACCCCCGGTAGGGGCCCGCCGCCTCGTCCTCACGACACCTGGAGAAGCCCCCAGCCATGCCTACGCGCCATGACATCCGCAATGTCGCCATCGTCGCCCACGTCGACCACGGCAAGACCACGCTGGTCGACGCCATGCTGCGGCAGGCTGGAGCCTTCGCCGCGCACCAGCACGTCGACGAGCGCGTGATGGACTCCAACGACCTGGAGCGCGAGAAGGGCATCACCATCCTCGCCAAGAACACCGCCGTCAGGTACCACCCCAAGGGCGGTGGCGAGCCGGTCGTGATCAACATCATCGATACCCCGGGCCACGCCGACTTCGGCGGCGAGGTGGAGCGCGGCCTGTCGATGGTGGACGCCGTCGTGCTCCTCGTCGACGCCTCCGAGGGGCCGCTGCCGCAGACCAGGTTCGTGCTGCGCAAGGCGCTCCAGGCCCGGCTGCCGGTCATCCTCTGCATCAACAAGACCGACCGCTCCGACGCCCGGATCTCCGCCGTCGTGAACGAGACCTACGACCTGTTCCTCGACCTCGACGCCGACGAGGACCAGATCGAGTTCCCCATCGTCTACGCCTGCGCCCGCGACGGCATCGCCTCGCTGACCCAGCCGGCCGACGGCACGGTTCCGGCGGACAGCGACAGCCTGGAGCCGTTCTTCTCCACGCTGCTGGAGACCGTCCCGGCGCCGGTCTACGACGAGGAGGCGCCGCTGCAGGCGCACGTCACCAACCTGGACGCCGACAACTTCCTGGGCCGGATCGCGCTGTGCCGGATCAAGCAGGGCACGCTGCGCAAGGGCCAGACCGTGGCGTGGATGCGGCGCGACGGCAGCACGCAGAACGTCCGCATCACCGAGCTGCTGATGACCGAGGCGCTGACCAGGAAGCCCGCCGAGGTGGCGGGGCCCGGCGACATCTGCGCGGTGGCCGGCATCCCGGACATCATGATCGGCGAGACCCTGGCCGACCCGGAGAACCCGGTCCAGCTGCCGCTGATCACCGTCGACGAGCCGGCGATCTCCATGACCATCGGCACCAACACCTCGCCGCTGGTCGGCCGTGGCGGCAAGGGCCACAAGGTGACGGCCCGGCTGGTCAAGGACCGTCTCGACCGGGAGCTGATCGGCAACGTGTCGCTGCGGGTGCTGCCGACCGAGCGCCCCGACGCCTGGGAGGTGCAGGGCCGCGGCGAGCTGGCGCTGGCCATCCTGGTGGAGACGATGCGCCGGGAGGGCTTCGAGCTGACCGTGGGCAAGCCGGAGGTGGTCACCCGCGAGATCGACGGCCGGGTGCACGAGCCCGTCGAGCGGATGACGATCGACGCGCCGGAGGAGCACCTGGGCGCGATCACGCAGCTGATGGCCAGCCGCAAGGGCCGGATGGAGACCATGACCAACCACGGGTCAGGATGGGTGCGGATGGAGTTCCTGGTGCCCTCGCGCGGCCTGATCGGCTTCCGCACCGAGTTCCTGACCGAGACCCGCGGCACCGGCATCGCGCACAGCATCTTCGAGCGTCACGAGCCGTGGGCCGGCGAGCTGCGCACCCGCAGCAGCGGCTCGCTGGTCGCGGACCGGTCGGGCGTCGCCACCCCCTACGCGATGATGAACCTCCAGGAGCGCGGCACGATCTTCGTCGAGCCGGGCACCGAGGTGTACGAGGGCATGATCGTCGGCGAGAACTCCCGCTCCGACGACATGGACGTGAACATCACCAAGGAGAAGAAGCTCACCAACATGCGGGCCGCCTCCGCCGACACCACGGAGAACCTGGTGCCGCCCCGGAAGCTCTCGCTCGAGCAGTCCCTGGAGTTCTGCCGCGAGGACGAGTGCGTCGAGGTGACGCCCACCGAGGTTCGCATTCGCAAGGTGGTGCTCGACCAGCGGGATCGCGCCAGGGCGGCCTCGCGCGCCAAGCGGCAGTGAGCCCCGTCGTGTCGGGCGACGGCGGTCGGTCGAGCGGGGCGGTGGGCCGTCCCCGTTTGGCCGGAAATCTCCGTTGCCCGACGCGGCCGTCAAGTGAATTGTCGTGTCCCAGCTAAGCCCCTTCGTCCGGTATCCGGACCCTTCGGCTTGATCTGCGTCACATCGGTCCGGATACCGGAGAGTATCGGGCCCCCGTTTGTCCCGTTTTGGGCGTTGCCACCTTCTCATCTTCATCAAAATGAAATGGGCCATCGGTGGATGAGACGAAGGTTTATGCGCAACAGTTGTGGGCATTGCGAACCGGACGCGGGTAGACCTCCGCGGACCGGGGTTCCTTATGCAGTGAAAGTGGACTCCAAGGAGGCAACCCATGCGTGGTGCGCGCAGCGCCAAGTGGGTCGTGAGTGCGATAGTCGTGGCCATGGCGGCGACCGCCTGTGGTAGCGACAGCGACGACAACGGCGGCGGGGGTGGCTCCGGTGACGTCAACGCCGATGGCATCGTCCGGGTCGACGGCGGCGAGCCGCAGAACCCGCTGATCCCGACGAACACCAACGAGCAGTACGGCGCCCTGGTGATCCAGAACGTCTGGTCCAAGCTGCTCGACTTCGACGACAACGGCGAGATCTTCATGGTCGCCGCCGAGTCCGTCGAGCCGAACGAGGACAACTCCGTCTGGACCGTCACCCTCAAGGACGGCTGGACCTTCCACGACGGCACCCCGGTCACCGCGCAGAGCTACGTGGACGCCTGGAACTGGGCCGCCAACATCCAGAACGAGCAGAACAACAGCTTCTGGTTCGCGGACATCGTGGGCTACGAGGAGGTGCACCCCGAGGAGGGTGACCCGACCGCCGACGCCATGTCAGGGCTTCAGGTCGTGGACGACACCACCTTCACCATCGAGCTGAGCAACCCGGTCTCGTACTACGACTACAAGCTCGGCTACGACGCGTTCACCCCGCTGCCCGAGTCGTTCTACGACGACCCCGAGGCGTTCGGCGAGGCCCCGATCGGCAACGGCCCGTACCAGTTCGAGTCCTGGACCAACAACCAGTCCATCGAGCTGACCCGCTACGACGACTACGCCGGCGAGGACGCCGCCCAGAACGGCGGCATCGAGATCATCGCCTACACCGGCCTGGACGCGGCCTACCAGGACCTGCTCTCCGGCAACCTGGACGTCATCCGCCAGGTGGACCCGCGCGACCTGCCCGTCTACCAGGACGACCTCGGCGACCGCGCCATCGCCCAGCCCTACAACGGCATCCAGACCATCGTCCCGGTTTGGTACAACTGGGAGGACACCGACCCGCGCGTCCTCCAGGGCGTCTCGATGGCGATCGACCGGGAGACCATCACCACCACGGTGCTGAACGGCTCCCGCACCCCCGCCGACAGCTTCGTCGCCCCCGGCGTCTACGGCTACCAGGAGGGCGCCTCCGGCGGCATCACGGACTACGACCCCGAGCGTGCCCGTGAGCTCGTCGAGGAGGGTGGCGGCATCCCCAACAACGAGATCACCATCCAGTACAACGCGGACGGTGGCCACCAGGAGTGGGTCGAGGCGGTCTGCGGCAACCTGATCGAGAACCTCGGCGTCGAGTGCGTCGGTGACGCCAAGCCGGACTTCGCGACCGACCTGGAGGCCCGCGAGGCCGACGAGGTCGTGAGCATGTACCGCGGTGGCTGGTTCCAGGACTACCCGCTGATCGTCAACTTCACCAAGGAGCTCTACGCCTCCTACGCGCAGAGCAACTACGGCCGCTTCAACAGCCCCGAGGTCGACGAGCTCTTCGCCCAGGGTGACGCCGCCGCCACGCTGGACGAGACGGTCGCCGCGTACCAGGAGGCCGAGCGTGTCCTCTGGGAGGAGATGCCCGCCATCCCGCTGTGGTACCAGAACGTCAACGGCGGTTACTCGGAGAACGTGGAGAACGTCCGCTTCAACTCCGCGGGCCAGCCGGTGCTGACCGAGATCACGGTCAACAACTGAGCCGCACGGTCAGGCACCAGCAGCGTTAAGGGGGCCGACGGGCCGTTCCGGGAAGGGAACGGGCCGTCGGCCCCGCCGACTGACATGGAGGAACCATGGGGCGCTATGTCGTACGACGACTGCTCCAGATGATTCCGGTGTTCATCGGGTCCACGTTCATCATCTTCATGATGATGTACGCCCTCCCCGGTGACCCGGTCCGGGCTCTGTGGGGCGAACGCGCCCCGGACGAGGCCCAGATGGCCGCGATGCGCGAGAGCCTCGGCCTGGACGACCCGATCCTGGTCCAGTACTGGCACTACCTCACCGGACTGCTCCAGGGTGACTTCGGCACCCAGATCGCCAGCAGACGCGAGGTGATCGAGGTGATCTCCGACGCGCTGCCCGCCACCCTGCGGCTCACCGCGCTGGCCTTCCTGATCACCGTCGTGGTCGGCGTCGGCATGGGCCTGATCGCCGGCCTGCGGGCCGGCAGGTTCTCCGACCGGGGGATCCTCTTCGTCACGCTGCTGCTGATCTCCGTGCCGGTCTTCGTGCTCGGCCAGATCTTCCAGACCTACCTCGGCGTCCGCTGGGGCTGGGTCACCCCCACCGTCCAGGACTCGGAGAACTGGGGGCAGTTGTTCCTGCCGGCGATCGTGCTGGCCTCGCTCTCCTTCGCCTATGTCGCCCGGCTCACCCGCACCTCCATCGTGGAGAACCGGCGCGCCGACTACATGCGCACCGCCAAGGCCAAGGGCCTCACCCAGCGCCGCGCCGTCGGCGTGCACCTGCTGCGGAACTCGATGATCCCGGTCGTCACCTTCCTCGGCGTCGACCTCGGCAACCTGATGGCCGGCGCCATCGTCACCGAGGGCATCTTCAACATCCACGGCATCGGCGGCGCCGTCTACCGCGCGCTCAACAGCCGCGAGGGATCGACGGTGGTGGGCATCGTCAGCTTCATCATCCTCGTCTACCTCGTCGTGACCCTGCTCGTCGACCTGCTCTACGCGGTCCTGGACCCGAGGATTCGCTATGCCTGAGCCCAAGGAAGTGAAGGCAGCCACCAACGACGTGGCCATCCCGGACCAGGCGGGACCCGTGCCCGTCGCCGTCGTCGAGGGCGCCACCGTCGTGGAGGCCGGGCCCGCGCCGGGCAGGCCGCGCAGCCTGTGGACGGACGCCTGGCACGACCTGCGGCGCAAGCCGAGCTTCGTGATCTCGGCGCTGATCATCCTGGTGCTGCTGGTGATGGCGGCCTTCCCCGGCCTGTTCACCAGCGCCAGCCCCCGGGCCGGCGACCTGAGCAACTTCTACCTCCAGGAACCGCAGCTCACCCACTTCTTCTCGCCCGAGTGGCTCGGCTACAACCAGCAGGGCCAGAGCGTCTACGCCCGGATGATCTACGGCACCCGCGCCTCGATCATCATCGGCATCTCGGTCACGGCGATCGTCTTCGTCTTCGGCAGCCTGGTCGGCATGCTCGCCGGCTACTTCGGCGGGGTGCTCGACACCCTGCTCTCCCGGCTCACCGACATCTTCATGGGCATCCCGTTCCTGCTGGGCACCATGGTCATCCTGGTCTCCTTCGACACCAGGACCGAGTGGACCGTCACCTTCGCGCTGGCGTTCCTCGGCTGGACCACCATCGCCCGTGTGATGCGCGGCTCGGTGATCTCCGTCAAGCAGTCCGACTACGTGGCCGCCGCCCGCTCACTCGGCGCCGGCACCTGGCGGATCCTGCTCCGGCACATCCTGCCCAACGCCATCGCCCCGGTCATCGTCGTCGCGACGATCGCGCTCGGCGGATACATCACCTCCGAGGCGGTATTGTCGTATTTGGGTATCGGGCTCTCGGAGCCGGCGATCTCGTGGGGCGGTGACATCAACCGGGCCCAGGACCAGATCCGGGTGGCGGAGCACATCCTGCTCTACCCCTCGATCCTGCTGAGCATCACCATCCTGTCCTTCCTGATGCTGGGTGACGCCGTGCGTGACGCCCTGGACCCCAAGCTGCGCTGAGGGAGAAACGCGCGTGTCGATCGAAATGACCAAGGCGGAAGTCCCCGGGGTGCCGCTGCTCGAAGTGCGGGACCTCCACGTGGAGTTCCGCACCAGGGACGGCGCGGCCAAGGCCGTCAACGGCGTCAGCTACACCGTGGACGCCGGCGAGACCCTCGCCGTGCTCGGCGAGTCCGGCTCCGGCAAGTCCGTCACCGCCCAGACCATCATGGGCATCCTGGACACCCCGCCCGGGAAGATCACCGGCGGCCAGATCCTCTTCCGCGGCGAGGACATGCTCGCCATGTCCGAGGAGCAGCGGCGCCGGATCCGCGGCGACAAGATCGCCATGATCTTCCAGGACGCGCTCTCGGCGCTGAACCCGGTGCTCTCGGTCGGCTTCCAGCTGGGCGAGATGTTCCGGGTGCACCGTGGCATGTCCCGCAAGGAGTCCAAGGCCAGGGCCATCGAGCTGATGGACCGGGTCCGGATCCCGGCGGCGAAGGAGCGGGTGAACGACTACCCGCACCAGTTCTCCGGCGGTATGCGGCAGCGCATCATGATCGCGATGGCGCTGGCCCTGGAGCCCGACGTGATCATCGCGGACGAGCCCACCACCGCCCTGGACGTCACCGTCCAGGCCCAGGTGATGGACCTGCTCGCGGAGCTGCAGCGCGACTTCAACATGGGCCTCATCCTCATCACCCACGACCTGGGCGTCGTCGCCGACGTCGCCGACAAGATCGCGGTGATGTACGCCGGCCGCATCGTGGAGAACGCGCCGGTGCACGAGCTCTACAAGCGGCCCGCGCACCCCTACACCAAGGGCCTGCTGGACTCCATCCCGCGCCTCGACCACAAGGGCCAGGAGCTCTACGCGATCAAGGGCCTGCCGCCCAGCCTCACCGCGATCCCCTCCGGCTGCGCCTTCAACCCGCGCTGCGCGCAGGCCAGGGACGTCTGCCGGAGCGAGGTCCCGCCGCTGGTCGACGTGACGGAGCAGGACGGCGGCCCGATCGGTGGCCGGACCAGCGCCTGCCACTTCTGGAAGGAGACGATCCATGGCTGAGCCGACCCGCGAGCCCATCCTCCAGGTGCGCAATCTGGTCAAGCACTTCCCGCTCACCCAGGGCATCCTCTTCAAGCGGCAGATCGGCGCGGTCAAGGCCGTCGACGACGTCTCGTTCGAGCTGTACCAGGGCGAGACCCTGGGC
The DNA here is from genome assembly GCF_042722465.1 of Streptomyces sp. NPDC127098. Classification (NCBI taxonomy): domain Bacteria; kingdom Bacillati; phylum Actinomycetota; class Actinomycetes; order Kitasatosporales; family Streptomycetaceae; genus Streptomyces; species Streptomyces sp. NPDC127098. Next base: position 9,383 of record NZ_JBHXFJ010000100.1, on the reverse strand, counting down.
ATCGTGGGCGAGTCGGGCTGCGGCAAGTCCACTGTCGCCAAGCTGCTGATGAGCCTGGAGAAGCCCACCGCGGGCCAGATCCTCTACAAGGGCGAGGACATCTCCAAGCTCTCGGGACGCGCCCTGAAGGCCGTCCGCCGCAACATCCAGATGGTCTTCCAGGACCCGTACACGTCGCTCAACCCCCGCATGACGGTCGGCGACATCATCGGGGAGCCCTTCGAGATCCACCCCGAGGTGGCGCCCAAGGGCGACCGTGAGAAGAAGGTGCGCGAGCTCCTCGACGTGGTCGGGCTCAACCCCGAGTACATCAACCGCTACCCGCACCAGTTCTCCGGCGGTCAGCGCCAGCGCATCGGCATCGCCCGCGGCCTGGCCCTCAACCCGGAGATCATCATCTGCGACGAGCCGGTCTCGGCGCTCGACGTCTCGGTCCAGGCGCAGGTCATCAACCTGATGGAGCGGCTGCAGGACGAGTTCGACCTGAGCTACGTCTTCATCGCGCACGACCTCTCCATCGTCCGCCACATCTCGGACCGGGTAGGCGTGATGTACCTGGGCCGGATCGCCGAGATCGGCAGCGACAGGGAGATCTACGACCACCCCACCCACCCCTACACCCAGGCCCTGCTGTCGGCCGTGCCGCAGCCGGACCCGGCGGCCCGCGACGCCCGCGAGCGCATCATCCTCACCGGCGACGTGCCCTCCCCGGCCAACCCGCCCTCGGGCTGCCGCTTCCGCACCCGCTGCTGGAAGGCCGAGGCCCGCTGCGCGGAGGAGACGCCGCTCCTGGCCGTCCCCGCCCGCTTCGAGTCCGCCGACACGGGCGCGGCCCACCCCTCGGCCTGCCACTTCGCCGAGGAGAAGGACGTCGTCCACGCCTGACGCCGCTCTTTTTCCCGTCCGCCCACCCGCCATCGGCGGGTGGGCGGCGATGCGACGCCTGGTCCGCACCGCCTTCCGCGCGGACCAGGCCCGCGGCGTCCGCCGAACGACGCGCTCAAGCACCGCCGCCAGCCGGCCAACGCGCCCGGTGGCGTCGGTCACCCGCTCGATCTCGTCGCCTTCGTGTCCAGGTGAGCTCCGGGCTTGCGGGCGTTGGATGTGACATCCGCCGTTGTCTCGTTTTCTCGCTTCGGCTCTCTGACCCATGGGCACGCTCCCGCCATGGGCTTACTCACGACCAAGGCGTACTGGACGGACGCTCCCGACTTGCCGGGCCTCAAGATCCGCCGGGATGACAACAGGAACCGAAGTGAGATCAGGTGGGGCACGCCCGTCGACGGCAGCAACCAGAGCGGCTACGACTTCGAGGGTCTTGGCACCAGTGGGGAACTCGGCGGGGACGATTTCCCGCTGGGCGTTTTCACGCACCACAACTACCCGATTCTGTTGGGCTCCTTCGAGAAGTTCTCGCTGACCCTTCAACTCCAGGTGTACTTCCAGGCCCATGACCTCCTGCATGAGTGCAGGCTGGTCTTCGACCATGACGAGACGCCCAACGTGGGCGCGCACTGGCACGATCAGGTCACGCTGCCGGACGTCCACCCGGACGACGCCGTCGTCCACGTCAACGGCGTCGAGTACACGGTGACCATCACCGGCTTCCTGGTGGGTGACGGGCCGCACAAAACAAAGCAGCGCACTTTCGACACCCCGGAGAACGACGAGTTCAGCGCCAAGATCTTCGCCCAGTTCAAGCAGACGGGTCCGCAGGGATCCTGAGCGGAAAACCGCTCAGCGACCCAGCACGTGGTCCACGTCGGCCAGTTGGGCCGCCGTCAGCGGCCCCTTGGCGAGCGCGCCCGCGTTCTCCTCGGCCTGGGCGACCGTGCGGAAGCCGGGGATGGGGATGGTCCGCGGGCTGCGGGCCCAGATCCAGGCGAGGGCGCCCTGCGCGAGGGTACGGCCGTCGCTCGTGAGGATCTCCCGGAGCGCGTCGACCCGTTGGAGCCAGGCCGGGTCGGCGCCGGCGTTCGCGGTGAACCCCGGCAGCCAGTCGGGCGGGGAGTTGCGAATGTCCCCGCTCTCCAGGGCGCGTCCGGCGGCGTGCTTGCCGGTGAGCAGGCCCATGGCCAGCGGACTGCGGTTGACACTGGCGAGGTCCGACTCCGCGCAGAGGGCCAGCAGTTCGGGCGCGTCCTGGAGGATGTTCAGGCGGTGCTGGACGGCCGTGCAGTGTGGGCCCGCGGCGAAGACGGCGGCCCGGGCGGGGTCGTCGGTGGACCAGGCGTAGGCGCGGATCAGGCCGTCCCGCACGAACTCCTCGCAGGCGTCCCGGAGTCGGGCGGCGCGTTCGGGGTCGGCGTCGGAGATGTGCAGCTGGTAGAGGTCGACGTGGTCCGTGCCGAGGCGCCGCAGGGAGGCGGTGAGGGCGCGGCGGGCGTGCTCCGGGGAGTCGTCCTGGCCGGTCCTGGTCCTGGTCCGCTCGTCGAAGAGGTTGCCCCACTTGGTGGCGACGACGACCTCGGCACGGCGCCTGCCGAGGGCGCGGCCGAGCACCTGCTCACTGTGGCCCGTGCCGTACGCGTCGGCCGTGTCGAAGAAGGTGACGCCGAGGTCGAGCGCCCGGTGGATCGCCCGCACCGACTCGTCGTCGTCCACCCGCCCCCAGCCCAGGGGCTTCCCGTCGGTGGACTGCCACTCGCCGCCGATGGCCCAGCAGCCGAAGCCGAGGGCGCTCACCTCGATACCGCTGCGGCCGAGTGTCCTGCTGTATGTGTTGGTCGCCATGGTCGCGGACCCTAGACCTTGGAGTGGACACCAGGACAACCCTCGTCAGCGGCCGCCCGCCTCGCGGGCCGCGCGCTCGACGCGCTCGCGGTGGCTCTCCCAGTAGCCGCGGTCGCCCGGCGGCATGTTGTCGTTGCCCTTCACCATGCCGGCCGCGCCGTCGACGAGCTCCCGGACGATGTCGGCGTGGCCGGCGTGGCGCTGGGTGTCGGTGATGACGTGGACGGCGACGCGGTGCAGGGTCACCTCGCGCCGGTCCTCCGGCCACCAGGGCACCCGGCCGACCGCGTCGAGCGGCAGCGCCTCGATCGTGGCGTCCGAGTGGGCCCAGGCCCGCCGGTAGAGGTCGACGACCTCCTCGCGCGACTCCTCGGCCGTGGCCCACATGTCGGCGTTGGCCTCGGCGTCCTCCCGGTAGTAGGAGGGGGTGGGCTCGGTCACGAAATAGGGGCGGTCGAAGGTGTCGCCGAAGTACCCGAACTCCACGCCGGCGACGTGCTTGACCAGGCCGAGCAGGTTGGTGCCGGTCGGGGTGAGGGGGCGGCGGACGTCGTACTCGGAGAGGCCGTCCAGCTTCCACAGCAGGGCGTCCCGGGCGGACGTGAGGTAGCGGAGGAGATCCGCCTTCGCGCTCTGTTCGTTCACGCCGGGCAGTCTCGCACCCACCACTGACAACCGCCGCCCCCTGGGGTCAGTGCTCCTCGGGCGCCGGCTCCAGGACGAAGAGCGGGATCTCGCGGTCCGTCTTCTTCTGGTAGTCGGCGTAGTCCGGGTACGCCTCGACGGCCCGGGCCCACCAGACGGCCTTCTCCTCGCCGGTCACCTCACGCGCCAGCATGTCCTGCCGGACCGGGCCGTCCTGGAGCTCGACCCGGGGGTCGGCCACCACGTTGTGGTACCAGACGGGGTGCTTGGGGGCGCCACCGAGGGAGGCGACCACGGCGTAGGAGCCCTCGTGCTCGACGCGCATCAGCGGGGACTTGCGGAGCTTGCCGCTCTTCGCTCCCACGGTGGTGAGGATGACGACCGGCAGGTCCTTCCGCTTCTCGTCGTTCGGACCGACCACGGCTTCCAGCGTCGTACCCCGCGTACCGCCGGAGCTCTCGTACAGCTCCACCTGGTCACGGACATACGGCGCGGCGCTCGGTTCGTACTCGCCCTTGAGTGGCATCTCGTCCCTCTCGACGGTTCTGCTGGCTTCACCGAGCGCAACGCGACGGGTCGGCTCGGTCATTCCCGGCGGCCGTGGCCGGACTTCCGGGGACGACGGCGGGCCGGGTCAGCCGGCGCGCGACGGCGGCGGCAAGGAGGAACGTGGCGGCCTCGTAGGCCAGCGCGTGGGTGAACGCGCGTGCCGGGTCGTCTGGGGTGGCGGAGTGGACGAGACCGGCCAGGGTGATGCCGACCGCGCCGCCGAGTTGTTGGGCGGTGGGCAGCAGGCCGGCGACCGAGCCGACGGCGGACGGGTGGGCGCGGGCGAGCACGGTGGTGAAGGCGTGCGCCGTGAAGAGGCCGAACGCCGCGCCGCCCGGCACAAGTGCCGCGACCAGCGCCCAGCGGGGTGAGCCGAGCGCGGTGGTGCAGGCCAGGGCCGCCATGGTGGCGGCCAGCGTCGCGGCGGCCGGGACGAGTGGGGGACGGCGGCGCGAGAGACGGGGCGCGGCCCGGCTGCCGAGCATGGCGGCGGCGGCGAAGGGGGCGGCCGTGAGACCGGCGGCCAGCGGCGAGTAGCCGAGGCCGGACTGCAGGTGGAGGAAGAGCAGGTAGGTGAACGACGGCACACCGGCGTTGAAGACGAGGACGAGGAGGGCGCCGGTCCGCGCGGTCGGATCGCGCAGCAGGTCGGGGTGGAGCAACGGCTCGCGCCCGGGGCGTCGTTGGAGCGCGGCGAAGCCGGCGAGCGCGCCGCCACCGGCGGCCAGGCAGGCCCAGGACCAGGCGGGCCAGCCGGCGTCCCGGCCGACGGCCAGCGGCAGGATCAGCAGCCCGAGCCCGGCGGTGGCGAGTGCGGCGCCGGCCGCGTCGACGCGCTGCCGTCCGGCGCCGCGTGTCGCCGGCAGCCGGGTGGCGCCGGCGAGCGCGGCCAGGCCGACGGGGAGGCCGACGAGGAAGACGGCGCGCCAGCCGAGGCCGAACACGTCGGCCTCGAGGAGCAGGGCGCCGAGCAGCGGCCCGACCAGTGAGGCGGTCCCCATGGTGGCGACGAGCAGTCCGAGCGCGTGGGGTTGGCGCGCCGCCGGCACCGTCGTGCGGAGGAGGGCCAGCACCTGCGGGGCCAGCAGGCCGCTGCCGGCCCCCTGCACGAGCCGGGCGGCGACCAGCGCGCCGGCCGAGGGCGCCGCCGCGTCGGCCGCCGCGCCGAGGAGGAAGACGGCGAGGCCGGCGGCGAGGAGCCGCCGGTAGCCGAACCGGTCGCCGAGCCGGGCCCCGGTGATCAACAGGCAGGCGTAGCTGAGGGTGTAGCCGGCGAGGACGAGGCGGACGGTGCCCTGGCCCGCGTCCAGGTCCGCCCGCAGGGCGGGGGCGGCCACCTGCACGCTCGTGACGTCGAGCAGTTGGACGAAGGTGGCGGCGAGCAGCACCGGCAGCGGGGTCGCCACGTCTCAGACCCAGCCGTCGAGCGCCGCCAGGAACCCGTCGGGGTTGTCGACATGGGTGAAGTGGCCGGTGCCCGGCACGGTGCGCAGCGTGAAGCCGACCTCCGCGAAGTGGTCGGCGAGCGGGGGCGGCACGAGGTCGCTGGGATCGGCGAGCAGCACGAGCGAGGGCACGACGGGGAACACCGGCACATAGGCGGTCTCCAGGTAGGCCATCCGGGTCGTGTCCGGGTCCCAGCCGCGCAGTTCGGTCAGCCGGGCGTGGACCGCGTCGTCCGGCCAGGTGGGATGTGCGGCGCGGACGTCGTCGGCGGTCCACGGCTTGAAGGCGCGGAAGGCGGGCTGGAAGGCGCCGTAGCCGACGCCGTTCCACGGGTACCAGGCGGGGTCCTCGTAGACCGCCCTGGCCGGGCGGAGCCGGTCGGCGATCATCGCCAGCAGCACGCCGCCGAGCGAGTGGCCGATGGCCAGGTCCGGCCGGGCGGGCAGCGCGGCGAGCAGGTCGTCGGCCCAGCGCTCCCGGCTGTAGGGGCCACGCGGGGCGCCGCCGTGGCCGGCCAGGTCGGGGGCGAGCACCCGGTAGCCGCGGGCGGTGAGCCAGGGCGCCACCCGCCACCAGGTGGCCGAGCTGCCGGAGAGGCCGTGGATCAGCACCGCGGTGCGGTCCGCGGCGCCGTCTCCCCACTCGGTGACGTGTGGGCGGTCGATGGCCATGGGAGCTCCTCCACCGTTCGCGATTTCGACGATTCTCGAAATGAGCGTCGGCGGAGACGATAGGCCGAGGCTTCGACGGCTGTCAAAGTGTCGAAGTGGGCGGTACGGTGGCGGCATGCGCGCCCTCCACCATCCCGACGTGGCCTCCGTCGAGCTGGCCACCCTGCTCAACGCGCTCGCCGACCCCGTGCGGCTCCAGGTCGTCGGTCAGCTCGCCGCGGCCGGCGGGGTGGTGTGCGGCGGCTTCGACGTCCCGGTGAGCATGTCCACGCTCTCGCACCACCTGAAGGTCCTCCGCGAGGCCGGCCTGGTGCGGGTCACCCCGCAGGGCAGCTTCCGCCAGCACGAACTGCGCCTCGCGGAGGTCGAGGAGCACTACCCCGGCGTCCTCCCACCGATCCTGGCGGCGGCCCGGCGCGGCGAGCGGTCGTGAGCGCGCCGCCGCCGGCCGGGGAACGGGGCCGGCCCTAGCGGCCGTCGGGACGTGGCCGGTGGTGCACGTACTCGACGCGCGTGCCGTCCGGGTGGCACGCGGAGAAGCCGGTGCCGGTCGGGACGGGCTGGAGCGGCTGGAAGATCTCCGCGCCGGCCGCGAGGAGCCGGTCGTGGTAGGGCCGGACGTCGTCCACCAGCAGGGTCCCGGTGGTGGAGCGGAACGGGGTCAGGTCCTCCGCCGAGCCCTCGATCAGCAGGAAGGAGCCGACCATCGCGAGACGCAGCGTCTGGAAGGAGAAGCGGCCGTCCGCCGGGGTGCCGGTCAGCCGCTCGTAGAACGCGATGGCGGCGTCGAGTCGGCCCGGCTCGAGGAAGACCCGGATGAAGACCCGGGGCTGGGCGAGGGTGGACGAGTCGTTGCGGGTGCGCCAGAACAGTTCGCTGGTTTCTTCTGTCATGTCGGCAGCCTCGCCCGGCCGGCGACGGTCAGGAAGGTCACCCTTTATGGGGGTGAGGAGGACTCACAGGATCGTGGACACGGACGTCACCGCGGTGCGGCGCGAGCTGGGCGCGCACCTGCGCGCCCATCGGGCGCTGATCGGCCCGGGGCAGGCCGGCCTGCCGGCCGGTGGCCGGCGCCGGGCCGTCGGGCTGCGGCGGGAGGAGGTGGCCGCGCTCGCCGGGGTGAGCGTGGCCTGGTACACGTGGCTGGAACAGGGGCGGGTGGCCGTGTCGCGGCAGGTCGTCGACGCGGTCTGCCGGGTCCTGCGGATGTCGCCGACCGCCCACCGGCACGCGCTTGAGCTGGCCGGCTTCCGGTCCCCGGCGCCGCCGGAGGTGGTGGACGGGGTCGTCAGACCCGAGACGCGTGCCCTGATCGACGGGTGGCCCGACAGCCCGGCGCTGGTGCTCGACGACCGGCTCGACATGCTGGCCTGGAACGCGGCGCACCGCCGGCTGTGGGGCGACCCGGTGGCCCTGCCCGCCGAGCGGCGCAACCTGCTGCTCTTCCTGGCGGCGGCCCGCGACCGGCTACCGCCGGAGGGTGCCGAGTCGCTGCTGCGCGGCCTCTACCAGCACTTCCGTGCCAGCACGGGGCACGACCCCGGGCACCCGCGCACGGCCGAGATCGTGCGGCTGCTCACCACCGGACGACCGGACCTCGCCGCCTGGTGGCGGTGTCGGGCCGTGACGGACTTCCCGCCCACGATGGTGACCGTGACCGGCGCGGGGCGGCTGACGTTCACGCTGCTGCGTCCGGTCGGTGACCCGGGCCGCCAGCTGCTGGTCCAGACCCCTTCCGGCGCCCCGCTCAGAACGTGATGACGGTGGCTTCCTCGAGCGTGAAGCGGGCGAACTCGTCGCGGGCGACCGAGAGGCTGAGACCGCGCCGCAGCAGCTCGGCCTCGGTGCCGTCGGCGCGGGCCGCGTTGACGCAGGCGCCGACCGGTACGCCGGCCGCGATCAGCTCGGCTATCTGCCGGCGGTAGGTGGTCGCCGCCGCCGAGGCGTCCTCGGCGGCGAGGCGGCGCTGGGCCGGGCCGAAGCAGAAGACCTCGAGCTCGACGTCGTTCTCCGCGGCGACCTCCTGGATGCGCCGCGCGAGGCGGGTCCCGGTCACGATCGACTCGTCGTCGTCGCGGAACACGTGGATGACCGTCTTGGGCATCGGCCTCACCTCTCAGTCGCCGGGTGGTCCCCGACCGTAGCATCCGTCTCGCATTGCGGGATGATCGGTCCCGATATGCGGGCACGCCGAGGGGTCGGGTAGGGTGCGATCATGCTTTGACGCCGGCCCGGTCGATCCCGGGCGCCCCCGTGACTCCTTCGTACGTCGCGTTTCCGATCCCGTGACCCACGAAGGAGCCCCTTCTCATGACCACGTCGACCCCGATCGACGTCCCCGACGAGTTCGCCGCGGCCTACGGCGGCACGGACGCCGGCCGTCTTGCCTGGCTTGGTGACCTGCCCCGGCTCGGTGGAGAACTGATGGAGCGTTGGGGCCTGCGTCCCGACGGCTCCTCCGCCTTCGGCATGGCCTCGCTCGTGCTGCCCGTGCTGCGGAACGACGGTACGCCGGCCGTGCTCAGGCTCCAGCAGCTCCGCGAGGAGACCGTCGACATCGCCGCCGGCCTCCGTGCCTGGGACGGCGACGGCATCGTCCGGCTGCTCGAACACGACGAGGCGAGCAGCTGCCAGCTCGTCGAACGGCTCGACGCCGCCCGGCCGTTGTCGTCGCTTCCCGACGAACGCGAGGCCGTGCGGATCCTCGCCGAGCTGCTGGCCCGCCTGACCTCGGTGCCGGCGCCGGCCGGCATCCGCCGGCTGGCCGACGTCGCGGCCGCCATGGTGGAGCAGACCCCCTCCGCCCTGCCGGCGCTCGCCGACCCGGCCGAGCGGGCGCTGCTGCGTGACTGCGCGGCCGCCGTCGCCGAACTCGTCGACGAGGCGGGCGACCGGCTGCTGCACTGGGACCTGCACTACGACAACGTGCTGGCCGCCGAGCGCGAGCCCTGGCTGGCCATCGACCCGGAGCCACTCGCCGGCGACCCCGGCTTCGACCTGATGCCGGCCCTCGACAACCGCTGGGAGGAGGTGGTGGCCGGCGGTGACGTCGCCCGCGCCGTCCGCTACCGCTTCGACCTGCTGACCGAGGTCCTCGGCCTGGACCGCCGGCGCGCCGTCGGCTGGACCCTGGGCCGCGTCCTGCAGAACTCCCTGTGGGATGTCGAGGACGGCAAGACGGCCCTCGACCCGGTCCAGCTCGCCATCGCCGAGGCGTTGCGACGCTGAGGCGCTGGTAGCCGGCCGTGGGGGGCGCCCCGCGCGCGCCCGGGGGGTTGGAGCGGAGGAGCCCCCCCCGCCCCACACCGCGGGCCCGAGCCCGCCGAGCGCAGTGTGTAA
>NZ_JBHXFJ010000099.1:0-17109 GCF_042722465.1 Streptomyces sp. NPDC127098 | reverse complement strand
TTGCGCGTCCGGATCGCCCCAGCTGGGGAGGGCGCGGTCTCGCTGCTCGTCGCGGACGGGCAGGGACAACCCATCGCCTCCGTCGAGTCGCTGGCTGTCCGCCCCGTCGACCCCACCACAACCACACCCGACACCATGTACCGCGTCGAGTGGATCCCCTGGACGCCGGCCGGAGGACTGCCGCCTGTTCGTGACTGCGCTGTTCTGGGCGACAGTTTCCCGGAACTGGCCCGGGCGATCGAGTCGGCCGGCGGACGGGTGCGCACCTACGGGGACTGGGCCGCCCTCACCGCCGACGTGGACTCGGGGGAGCCTGCCCCCGACGTGGTGTTCCACTTCTGCCGGGCGGCCGGAGAGGGGCTTGAGGCGGCGCAGAGCGCCTCAGCCGTCCGCGCGGCGGCCAACGCGGTGCTCCGGGTGGCTCGCGACTGGGTGACCGACGAGCGGTTCTCGGACTCCAGGCTGGTCGTCGTCACCAGTGGCGCGATCGCGGCGGGGCCCGGGGAGGAGGTCCCCGACCTGACGAGCGCGGCCGTGTGGGGTGTGGTGCGCACGGCGGCACTCGAGTACCCGGGCAGGTTCGTGGCGCTCGACGTCGAAGGGGCCGGTGCCGGGGCCGCGGAACCCGGTCTTCTCGCGCGGGCTGTCCGTGCCGCCGCGTACGCCGACGAGCGGGACATGGCGGTGCGCGAAGGGGGAATCCGGGTCCCCCGGGTGGTCCGTGCGGCCGTTCCGTCCGCTGTCGACGCCCCGGGTCCCGGGGTGGGGTTCGATGCGGTGGGTACGGTGCTGGTCACGGGTGGGACGGGTGGGCTCGGTGCGGTGGTGGCCCGACACCTCGTGGTCCGGCACGGGGTCCGTCACCTGCTGCTGGTCAGCCGTCGTGGCCTGGACGCCCCAGGTGCCGGCGAACTCCGGGCGGAGCTCACCGAGTTGGGCGCCGAGGTGGCGGTCGCGGCCTGCGATGTCGCGGATCGGGACGCCCTCGCCGCACTCCTCGCCGCGATCCCCCCGGAACACCCCCTGACCGCGGTCGTCCACACCGCCGGGGTGATCGACGACGGGGTGCTGACCACCCTCACCGAGGAGCGCATGGACGCGGTGCTGCGCCCGAAGGTCGACGCGGCCTGGAACCTGCACGAACTGACCCTGGGGCTCGACCTGTCGGCGTTCGTGCTGTTCTCCTCGATGGGCGGAACGCTCGGGGCGGCGGGGCAGGCCAACTACGCGGCCGCCAACGTGTTCCTCGACGCGCTGGCCCACCACCGCGCGGCGCGGGGGCTGCCGGCCGTGTCGTTGGCCTGGGGGTTGTGGGCGAACGGCCGTATGTCCGACGCCCTGTCGGAGACCGATCTCGTCCGGATGGCCCGCTCCGGTGTGCTCGGCCTGTCCTTCGACGACGGGCTCGCGCTTCTTGACCGTGCGCTCGGCTCGGACGAGCCTGCCCTGGTGCCGGCGCGGCTCGACCTGTCGGGGGTTGCCCGGGCCCCCGAGGGCGTGCCGGCCATGCTGCGCGCCCTGGTCGCGCCCGCCAGGCGCCGCGTGGCGCCGGGCGGCGGTGCGACGGCGGTCCTGGGGAGGCTGCTGGCCCTGACCGGGAGCGAGCGCGAGCGGGCGGTCCTGGACCTGGTGCGGTCGACCGCCGCCATGGTGCTGGGCCACGAACGGAAGGAGATGGTGGAGCCCGAGCGTGGGCTGCTGGACCTCGGCTTCGACTCGCTCACCGCGATCGAGCTTCGCAACCACCTGGAGACCGCCACCGGGCAGCGGCTGCCGGCCACGTTGGTCTTCGACCACCCCACGGCCGCCGCCGTGGCCGACCGGCTGCTGGCCGGCCTGGGGGGAACGGAGCCGGTGGCGGACGCGGCCGGCCCGTCGCCGGAGGTGCGGCTCACCGCCCTGGAGGCGGCCTTGGCGGAGAACACCCCGCTCACCGTGGAGCAACGCGCGGGGCTCGCCGCCCGCATGCGGTCCCTCGCCGCCACGCTGGCTCGGGGCACCGGGACCGAGCAGGAGCCGGTGAACGATGTCGAGGGGGCGACCGCGGAGGAGCTCTTCGAGATCCTCGACGACGAGTTGGGCGCCCTGGGGTGAGGGGCCGGAGCCGAGCACGCCGAAGGGCCGGGGCGTCGCCCCGGCCCTTCCGGCGTTTTCGGCCGGCTTGCTACGGCCTGATGTCGGAGGCGTAGCGGGTCAGTTCGGACGGCAGGTCCGTCCGCTGCCGGACGTTGAGCTTCCGGTAGACGCGCGTCAAGTGCTGCTCGACCGTGCTCACCGTGATGTACAGCTTGCGCCCGATCTCCCGGTTGGTGTGGCCGTAGGCGGCCAGCGTGGCGACCTTCCGCTCCGCCTCGCTCAGCGCCACCAGGCCGTCAGTCTGGTGGGTCGGTGGCTCCGACTGGCTCCGAATGACCTGTTTCGGCACCCGGAGAGCCTGCAGTGGGGTGACGACATCGGTGTTGCACGCCTTGGCCTCCTGGGTCGCTCGCCGGGCCACCAGACGGGCCCGGCCGAGGTCACCGAGCGTCTGGTACACCTGGCTGATGTCGTTGAGGGTCCGGGCGAGTTCGAGGCGGTCCTCGCTCTGCTCCAGCAGCAGAGCGGCCTCCTGCAGCAGAGCGCACCGTTCCTTCAGCGGGCTGGCGGCCGCCAGCACCCGCAGCGAGAGGCCGCGCGTGCGGGCGTACTCGGACGGGCCGAGCAGGTCGAGCTGCTGGGCGATCAGCTCGGCGGTCTCCCTGGAGCGTCCCAGCCGCAGGTTCGCCTGGGCGAGGCTGCTGCGCCAGGGCACCAGCGCCGGGAAGTCGACGTCCCACTCCCGCATCAGGGCGCCGCACCGTTCGAAGTCGCCGGCCGCCGCGAGCACCCGGTCCACGGCCAGGTTGTAGTGTCCCCGCGCGTAGAGGTACTGAAGTCCGGCAACGGTGTCGAACACGGCCTCGGGTACCACCAGGTCGAGCAGCTTCGACGCCTCCTCGTACCGACCCATGGCCGTCTCGGCGAGGACCAGGGTGGACAGCGGGAAGCCGATCGCCGCGCCCCAGCTCTGGGCGTGGAGCCGGCTCAGCGCCTCCCGGGCCAGCGCCGACGCCCGAGCCAGGTCCCCGCGCCGCATCGCCATGTCGGCGCCGACGCTGGCCAGGACGGCCTGCCAGGTCGGGGCGTCCAACCGGGCCGCTTCCGCGGAGAGCACGCCGTGCCAGTACTCGGCCCGCTTGCGGTGCCCGGAGTGGTGCAGCACCAGGAGCGCCATCGCGCCGGCCTCCGGGATGGTGTCGCCGAGCCGGCCCTGCAGGATGTGCTCCACGCCGTTGAGGAGCGCCTCGCTCATCCCCTGCCGCCACAGCGTGCTCAGCGTCGCGCTGCCCCGCGACTGCGGGCCGGCCGCCGGTCTTCTCGCCGCGCTCCGGCCGGAGGGCGCCGGGGACTCGGCGGCCGGCGGTTCGCACGGCGCGCCGTAGATCCACTCGTGGGCGATCCGGAGTTCGGCGAGCCCCGCCGTCCGCCCCGCCTCGGGGGAGGAGGTGATGGACCACAGCAGACGGGTGGCCGTCGCCCGGTCGCCCTGCCACAGCAGGTGCCGGATGAGTGGCGCGGCGTCGCGTGCGCTCAACTGGCCGAGGTTCAGCGCGTCGTACAGCGGCGAGATGTGGCGCGCCGCCGCGGAGGGATTGACCCGCCACGCCACGCGGACCAGGGCCGCCCGGAACTTCAGGGCCTCCGGCCCCTGGCCGCACTCACGGAGCCCCAGCTCCAGGCCGCGTACCGCGGAGTCCACGTCGTTCTCGGCCAGGGTCTGTTCCGCCGCCTGCCGCAGGGCCCGCAGCGCCCAGGGGCCAGGCACCGTGTCGGCGCGGAGCAGGCGGCGGGCGACGTCCCCCGCCATGGCGCCGTGTTCGTAGAGCAGTTCGGCGGCGCGGGAGTACAGCCGCGTGGTCTCCTCGCCCGACAGCGTGCCCCGGACGACGGCGGCGATCTCGGGGCTGCCGAGGCGCCCCTGGTGCAGCAGCCCCGCCTTCTCCAGGACGGCCAACAGCTGGGGGACCGTGTCCGGCTGCATGGGGAGCAGGCGCGCGATCAGCTCCGGCGCGGCGTGGTCGTCGAGCACGGCGAGACCGCGGGCCACCTCCATCAACGCCGGGTCCCAGCGGTGCAGACAGTCGAGCACGGCCCGCTGGAAGGCCTCGCCGGCGACGGGGCGCCCAGCCTGCCCCGACTCCTCGTCCACGCCGAGGGGACTGTCGTCCAGCAGGGCACGGACCAGCAGCGGATTGCCGCCGCTGAGCACGCCGAGGCCGGCGGCGAGATCCGCCGCCGAGGAAGGATCCCGGTGGCCCGCGCCCAGGACGAGTTCGGTGATCTCCTCGGTCGACAACCGGCCGAGACGGATACGGTGGTGTGCCTGGCGCATCAGCTCCATCTGCACGGCCGGGCCCACATATCCGGGCCTGTCCCAGGAGGAGAGCACGACCAGGACCCGCGACGACCGCAGGCGATGCCGGAGGAACAGTAGCGCCTGCAACGAGGCGTTGTCGGCGAAGTGGAGATCGTCGACGATGATGACGGCGGGACGCGACCTGGCCAGGGTCAGGAGGGACGAGAACAGGCTGTTCAGGGCGAGAACCTCACCCCGCCTGAGCCCGCCCGACGGCGATTCCCCCTCGCTTCTCCCCGCGGTTTCCGCTCTGCTGAACCGAGAGAAACGGCGGATTACCTTGGAGGGGATCGGAGTGCTGTGCAGTAGTTGCCAGACGACTCCCATGGGCAGGTCGCGTTCGGTTCTCGAACCCGTGGCGTTGAAAACGATGGCGCCCGAGGAATCGGCTGTTTCGGAGAATTGCTGAAGCAGTGCGCTCTTTCCGGAGGCGAGACATCCGGTAACCAGCGCCACCTGCCCACTTCCGCTTTGTGCCTGAGTGAGCGAGGAAAGCAGGACGTCCAGATGTTTTTTTCTCCCCGTGAACATGGTAAAACTTTCCCCCTGATTTGTTTTTCAATGCGCCGTGTGGCACATGATGTGGTCGACCTCTAGGGTGTAGCTTTACTTGCTTCTTGGGTTGACTTAGCCGGAATTTCGCGACTGTATCACGTACACGGAGGTGGTGAAAGGGTTCTGTAGAATTACATCTTGGTGATTACTTCCCCACAACCACGCCAGTTCGGTCATCTCCGGCCAATTCGGTTGATTCACTGCCAGCATTCGCTGGCGCCGACGCGGCACCCGTGGGGGCCGGACCGGGTTCGCGCGGGGGAAGCGGACGGCGCCGCCAGGGCCCGGAGTCGGGCCCCTATGAACCGCTACGCACCGCGCCGGCCGGGGACGCGCGGCCGTGATCTCGTTAGCGTGTTCGGCATGACCTCTCTCCTGGTAACCGGCGCGGCAGGCTTCATCGGCTCGCACTTCGTGCGGTACTGGCTCGGGCAGCACCCCGGGGACACCGTGGTCGCGCTGGACGCGTTGACGTACGCGGGAACCCTCACCAACCTCGCCGACGTACGCGACGACATCGTCTTCGCACACGGCGACATCGGCGACGCCCCGTTCGTCAGACGACTCCTCGACGAGCACGGGGTCGGCATCGTGGTCAACTTCGCCGCGGAATCCCACAACAGCCTCGCGGTGCTCGACCCCGGGCGTTTCTTCCGCACCAATGTGCTCGGAACCCAGAACCTCCTCGAGGTCTGCCGGGAGACCGGCGTGGAACGCTTCCACCACATCTCGACCTGTGAGGTGTACGGCGATCTCTCGCTGCGTTCCACGCAGACCTTCTCCGAAAGGAGTCCCTACCGGCCCCGCACCCCCTACAACGCGAGCAAGGCCGGAGCCGACCACGCGGTGCGCGCCTACCACGAGACCTTCGACCTGCCCGTCACCATCACCAACTGCGCGAACAACTACGGCAGCCACCAGTTCCCGGAAAAAGTGCTCCCGTTGTTCACCACCCGGGCACTGGACGGACGACCGTTGCCGATGTACGAGTCGAGCTACAACCGCCGCGAGTGGATCCACGTGCTCGACCACTGCCGGGCCGTCGAGGCGGTGCTGCTCAAAGGGCAGACGGGCGAGACGTACCACGTCGGAACAGGAGTCGAGGCGAGCGTCCGACAACTCGCGGACCTCGTACTCGACGAACTGGGCCTGCCGACCACGCTCAAGGAGGTCGTCCCCGACCGCCCGGGACACGACCGCCGCTACCTCCTGGACTCCGGCAGGATCCGCCGCGAACTCGGGTGGCGGCCGGAGATCCCCTTCGACGAGGGCGTCAGGGACACCATCCGCTGGTACGCCGAGAACCGGGACTGGTGGGAGCCCCTGAAGGGCCGCAGCCCCGTGGTCGAGGGCTCCTGGTAAGGGGCGGATAGGGGTCGCCCGGCGACCGCCCCCTGGCCCACCGTGGACGGAGCGGCACGCGGTGGCACGGCCGCACGGAGCGAAGACGGAGAGAAAGGCGCCGAGACGATGACGGCCCCCGCAGCGACGACCCGGTGGGTGCGCCGCTTCCACCCCTCCCCACAGGCGCCCCTGATCCTGGCCTGCTTCCCGCACGCCGGGGGATCCGCCAGCTACTTCTTCCCACTCTCCCGCGCCCTGGCCCCCGCCTACGACGTCCTCGGCATCCAGTACCCGGGGCGGCAGGACCGCCGCCACGAGCCGTGCGTGGACAGCATGGTCGAGTTGGCCGACCAGTCGGCCGACGCACTGCGGCCGTGCCTCGACCGCCCCGTCGTCCTCTTCGGCCACAGCCTCGGCGCCACCCTGGCCTTCGAGGTCGCCCTCCGCCTTGAGGAGAGCGGCACCGGGCCTCTGGGCGTCATCGTCTCCGGTCGCCGCGCCCCCTCCCGCCAGCCCAGGGAGTTCGTCCACCGCCGCGACGACGACCAGGTACTCGCGGAACTACGCCGACTCGACGGCACCGCCACGCAGGTGCTCGGCGAGGACGAACTGCTGCGCTCCCTCCTCCCGGCGATCCGCGCCGACTACACGGCGGTGGAGACCTACCGCCACCGGCCCGGCACCGCGCTGAACTGTCCGCTGACGGCCATGACCGGGGAGGACGACTCCCTGGCGCCGGTGGACGACGTCCGCGCCTGGCAGGACCACACCACGGGACCCTGCGCCGTCCACACCTTCCCGGGCGGACACTTCTACCTCACGACCCAGGCCGCCGCGGTGACGCGGACCCTCACCGAGACGGCCACCGCTTGGCTCGCCGGCACGACCCCCGCCACGGCGCCCCGCGGCGGCCCCGCATAGTCTCCTCACCGTGGCCCAGAAGAACATCCCGCGACCCGCGTTCGCCGACGACGACGGCACGGCCGACCCCGCGGTGCGGGAGGCGCTGGACGCCTGGGCCCGCGATCCACGGACCGAGCCTCGGCTGCTGGCCGCGCTCGGGCCGGCCCGGCTGCTCGTCCCGGTGGTCGCCGTGCTCGGCGAGGCCGAGACCGGACCCGACGGGCTGCGCCGCGAGAAGAGCAGCGAGATGGCCGTCCTCACTCTCGAACTGCCCGGCGGCCGCCGCGCGCTGCCGGTCTTCACCGCCACCGAGACCCTGGCCCGCTGGCGCCCGGACGCCCGCCCCGTCGCCGTGACCACCGCCCAGGCGCTGCGCGCCGCCGTCCAGGAGAACGCCGCCGCCCTCGTCGTCGACGTCGCGGGACCGGTCAGCTACGAGCTCTCGGGCCCCGCGCTGCGTGCCGTGGCCGGCGGCGGCGACCCGGCCGGCGCGCCGGCCGTGCTCGACGCCGTCCGCGCCGCGCTCGCCGCCGAGCCCGCCGTCCGCGTCGCCCGCCTGGTACCGGGCGGCCAGGACGCCGACGCCACCCTGGCGCTGCTGCTCGACCCGGCCGCCCCCACCGCCGAGACCGTGCGCCGACTCGCCGGCACGCTGGCCGCCGACGCGACGCTCCGCGCCCACCTGGTGCGCGGCCTCCAACTCGCCGTGCTGCCCCCCGACGCCACGCTGCCAGGCGAGCCCACCTACCGTCGCTGAGCCGCGGTCCTGGCGGCGGCGACCGCCACCCGCATGGCGGCATGCGCGTGCGGGGCGCGATCCGGTGCCGGAGACTGCCAGCACGACCGACGTCTGGCACAGGAGGGCGCCATGTCCGCCGAGACCGAGCCCGGCACGACCGACTCCGCCGACACCCGCCACGCCGGCGGCCCCGCCGCGATAGACCCGCGGCCGCTGGCCGCCGAGTTCGTGGGAACCCTGCTCCTGGTCTTCTTCGCCGTGGGATCAGCCGTGCTCGCCGGGGAGTTCATCGGCACCCTCGGCATCTCGCTCGCCTTCGCCTTCGTGCTCCTCGGCCTGGTCTACGTGTTCGGCCACGTCTCGGGCGCGCACGTCAACCCCGCCGTCACGCTCGGCATGCTGCTGGCCGGGCGGATGGACCTCCGCGCCGCCGTGGCCTACTGGATCGCCCAGTTCGCCGGGGCCATCGTCGGTGCCGCGCTGCTCTTCCTGGTGGCCAAGCAGGTACCGGGGCTCGGCACCCACGGCGCTTTCGGCAGCAACGGCTTCGACAGCCGCTCCGCGGTGGGCATCTCGCTCGGCGGCGCCTTCGTCATCGAGGCGCTGCTGACCTTCCTGCTGGTCTTCGTCTACCTCGCCGCCACCCCGGGACCCGGCCTCCTGCTCCGCGGCTTCGACGGCGTGCCGATCGGCCTCGCCCTCGGCGCGGTGAGCCTCGTCGGCATCCCGCTGACCGGCGCCGGCGTCAACCCGGCGCGCAGCCTGGCCACTGCGATCTTCGCCACCGGCTCCGCGCTCACGCAGCTGTGGCTCTTCATCGTCGCCCCGCTGGTCGGCGCCGCCGTCGCCGTCCTGGTGCACCAGCTGGTGCACGCCGAGAACGGCGGCTGGTTCAGCGAGCAGAACGCCCGGCGGGCGAGCCGAGGACCGGCCCGGTGAACTTCTCGCCAGGGCCCTGGCCCGGCTCGTCCGGCACCGCGGACGCCTCGCGGAACGCCAGCTGCAGCGACTTCAGGCCGTCCCGCAGGGGCGCCGCGTGGTAGGAACCCACCTCGGTGGCGCTCGCCGTGACCAGGCCGG
Source organism: Streptomyces sp. NPDC127098 (assembly GCF_042722465.1). Classification (NCBI taxonomy): domain Bacteria; kingdom Bacillati; phylum Actinomycetota; class Actinomycetes; order Kitasatosporales; family Streptomycetaceae; genus Streptomyces; species Streptomyces sp. NPDC127098. The sequence continues at coordinate 8,053 of NZ_JBHXFJ010000099.1, read as the reverse complement.
CGAGCGCGGTGATCAGCTTGCGCGCCTCGTCCAGGTCCTTGTGCTCCTCGCCGCCCTCGGCGAGGCCCAGGTTGACCGCGGCCGAACTCATCAGGTGCACCGCCACGGTGGTGATCACCTCGACCGCGGGCACGTCGGCGATGTCGCGGGTCAGGCCCTCGACGTCGGGTGCGGCGGGGGCGGGGGCGGGGGTCTCGCCGGGACGGTCGGCCGGTGCGGTCTCGCTCATGCCGTCCAGGGTAGGCCCGGCCCGACCGCGTCACGCGCGGCCCCCGGTCGAGCACCCATACCGTGCGCAAGCGACCACCGGGTACTTCGTGTAGTCTGGAATTCGACCGGTCGGTCACTCATGTGGCTGACCCACAAGTGGAGGCTCCGTACTCCCACCTGGCTGGCCCTTCGGGCCGGCAGGTCACTGGTCAGGCTGCGCCCCGCGGTGATCTGCGGCGGTGCTCCCGGATCCCCAAGGAGCCCCGCCTGTGTGCCGTTCGGGGCGTTTTTTCACGCCGCCGAACGGCTGTCCGCCAGGAACGATCCCGGCACGGCTGTCCGCCAGGCAACCGTGCGGCGCAACCGAGGAGGCCCCATCAGCGCCGAGCCCCGTATCAACGACCGGATTCGCGTCCCCGAGGTGCGACTCGTCGGTCCCAGTGGCGAGCAGGTCGGCATCGTGCCGCTTGCCAAGGCCCTGGAGCTTGCCCAGGAGTACGACCTGGACCTGGTCGAGGTGGCGGCCAACGCCCGCCCGCCGGTCTGCAAGCTCATGGACTACGGAAAGTTCAAGTACGAGTCGGCCATGAAGGCCCGTGAGGCGCGCAAGAACCAGGCGCACACGGTGATCAAGGAGATGAAGCTCCGGCCGAAGATCGATCCGCACGACTACGACACCAAGAAGGGTCACGTCGTCCGGTTCCTCAAGCAGGGGGACAAGGTCAAGATCACGATCATGTTCCGCGGTCGTGAGCAGTCCCGCCCCGAGCTGGGCTACCGGCTGCTGCAGCGGCTCGCTGAGGACGTCCAGGATCTGGGCTTTGTTGAGTCAAACCCCAAGCAGGACGGGCGCAACATGATCATGGTTCTCGGTCCGCACAAGAAGAAGACCGAGGCGATGGCCGAGGCGCGGGAGGCCCAGGCCGCCCGCAAGGCCGAGCGCCAGCAGGCCGAGCGCGAGCAGGTCGAGCGCCAGCAGGGCAAGGCGTCGGCCTGAGAAAGGCCGGCGCCCCCTGCCGGGTGTCAAGGATCAGGAAGACGACGAGGAGAGAACGGCGACATGCCGAAGAACAAGACGCACAGCGGTGCCAGTAAGCGCTTCAAGATCACTGGTTCCGGCAAGGTGATGCGCCCTCGCGCCGGTCGCCGTCACTACCTGGAGCACAAGCCGTCGACGCTGACCCGTCGCCTCGCCGGTGTGACGGAGGCGGCTCCGGCCGACGCCAAGAGGATCAAGAAGCTTCTCGGCAAGTGACCCGGCGCGTCCGCCGGCCGACCGGCCGCGGACACCCGGGCGTCCGACCGGGACCCCATCCGTTCCGGGCTGCGTGACCGTCCCGCGGCCCCCCTACAAGGAGTACACACGTGGCACGCGTCAAGCGGGCAGTCAACGCCCACAAGAAGCGCCGGGCTGTTCTGGAGCAGGCCAGCGGCTACCGCGGTCAGCGCTCGCGCCTCTACCGCAAGGCGAAGGAGCAGGTCACCCACTCCCTCGTCTACAACTACAACGACCGCAAGAAGCGCAAGGGCGACTTCCGGCAGCTGTGGATCCAGCGGATCAACGCCGCCGCCCGCGCCAACGGCGTCACCTACAACCGGTTCATCCAGGGCCTGAAGGCCGCCGAGATCGAGGTGGACCGCAAGATGCTCGCCGAGCTCGCGGTCAACGACCCGAACGCGTTCGCGGTCCTGGTCGAGACGGCTCAGAAGGCGCTGCCCAGCGACGTCAACGCCCCCAGGGCCGCCGCCTGAGCCAGCCCGCTCCTCGCTGGCACACCGAGTCCGGACCCGCAGGCCACGTGCCTGCGGGTCCGCGCTTTCACCGGTCCCGGTGCGGCCACGCGTCCCACCGCCCGAGCCGAAGAGATAGCGAGTCCCACGCCATGCCCCCCGCCGCCGAGCTGACCTCCCCACGCTCCCCGCGCGTCGTCGCCGCCCGGCGGCTGGCCCGCCGCAGCTTCCGGGGCAAGGAGCGCAGGTTCCTCGCCGAGGGACCGCAGGCGGTACGGGAGGCCGCCGAGCACCGGGCCGGCGGCGAGCGCACCCTGGTCGAGCTGTTCACCACCCCGGAGGCCGCCGAGCGGCACGGCGACATCGTCGAGGCCGCCCTGGCCGCCGGCGCCCCGGTGCACCGGGCGACCGAGGAGATCGTCGCGGGCATCTCGCAGACCGTCACCCCACAGGGCATGGTGGGCGTCTGCCGGTTCCTCGACCGGCCGATCGAGGAGATCCTGGCGGCCCGCCCGCGGCTGGTCGCCGTCCTCGCCCACGTCCGCGACCCGGGCAACGCCGGCACCGTGCTGCGCTGCGCCGACGCGGCCGGCGCCGACGCCGTGATCCTCACCGACGCCTCCGTCGACCTCTACAACCCCAAGGCGGTGCGCGCCTCCGTCGGCAGCCTGTTCCACCTGCCGGTCGCCGTCGGCGTCCCCGTGGAGCGCGCCGTCGCCGGTCTGGCCGCGGCCGGGACCAGGGTGCTGGCGGCCGACGGCGGCGGCGACCGCGACCTGGACGCGGAGCTCGACGCCGGCGCCATGGGCGGTCCCACCGCCTGGATCTTCGGCAACGAGGCCTGGGGCCTGCCCGCCGAGACCAGGGCGCTGGCCGACGCCGTCGTCCGGGTCCCCATCCACGGCCGGGCCGAGAGCCTGAACCTGGCCACCGCGGCGGCCGTCTGCCTGTACGCCTCGGCACGCGCCCAGCGCGCCCCCGGCGGGTGCCGGGCGGCCAGATAGCGGGTCGACCTTCGGCCATCAGCGCGCCGGCACGGTGGTCGCGCGCTCCGCCGGGGGAGGGATGAACCGACGCGTCCTAGTACGCTGACCGCACTGCGAGAGGGGGCGGACGGGGATGGACACCGAAGCCGGTGTCGGGGAGCTCGACCTGCTCCCCGACGACCTGCCGGAAGGGCTGGTCGTCGCGGACGACGCCGGCCTGGTCGTCTGCTTCAACGCCGAGGCGGCCCGCCTCACCGGCCGCCCGGCCGCCGAGGCGCTGGGCCGCCGCATCGAGGAGGCGCTGCCGCTGGAGTCCACGGACGGCCGTGACTGGTGGCGGCTCACCGACCCCTACCACGGCCCCGCGGACCGCCCGGGGCAGCCCGAGCGCACCCTGCTGCTGCCCAGCGGCCAGGAGCTGCTGGTCACCACCCGCTACGCGCGGTCCCGGCCGGCGGGCCCCGTCCGCCGCCTGGTCCTCACCGTGCGCGGCGGCCACGCCGGAGGGCGCGCGGAGCGCGGCAACGCCGAGCTGATCGCCACCGTCGCCCACGAGCTGCGCTCCCCGCTCACCTCGGTCAAGGGCTTCACCGCCACCATGCTCGACAAGTGGGAGCGGTTCACCGACGAGCAGAAGAAGCTGATGCTGCAGACCGTCGACAGCGACGCCGACCGAGTCACCCGGCTGATCACGGAGCTGCTCGACGTCTCCCGGATCGACTCGGGCCGCCTGGAGATCCGCCGCCAGCCGGTCAGGCTCGACGAGGCGGTCCGCCGCCACGTCGAGACCCTGGTCAACGGCGGCGTCCAGGCCGACCGCTTCCACCTGCGGATCGCCGACTCGCTGCCCGGCCTGTGGGCCGACCCCGACAAGATCGACCAGGTCCTCGGCAACCTGCTGGAAAACGCCGTGCGGCACGGCGCGGGAACCGTCACCATCGAGGTGGACAGGGTGCCGTCCGGCGCCCCCTCCCCGCCGACGCCGGAAGGCGCCCCCAGTCAGGAAGGGACATCGGTCACCGTGAGCGACGAAGGCCCCGGCATCCCAGAGGACGCCGTCCACCGGGTCTTCACGCGCTTCTGGCGCGGCAACGACCGGGGCGGCACCGGGCTCGGCCTCTACATCGTCAAGGGCATCGTCGAGGCCCACGGTGGCACCGTCGCGGTCGGCCGCTCGCCCCAGGGCGGCGCCAGGTTCCGATTTACCCTGCCCGCGGGCACCCCGGCGTTCCTTTCGTGACCCTCCGCGATCGTCACCGATCGCACCGGATCACCGCCGGCCCCGGCCGCGGGCTTCACCCCCTCGCACCGCATGCCCACGCCCCCGGCGTGCCCCCGTAGACTCGGCGCGGGGCGCGCAGCGGGGCGCCACGCCAAACGGAAGCAACGGAAGAGATGTCGGCACCCAACAAGTCGTACGACCCTGTCGAGGTCGAGGCACTGAAACCGGAAGAGATCGACCGAGCGCGCGACGAGGCGCTCGCGGCCATCGCGGCCGCCGACAGCCTCGACGCGCTGCGCGAGGTCAAGGTGGCCCACGCCGGGGACCGGTCGCCCCTCGCCCTGGCCAACCGCGAGATCGGCGCGCTCCCGCCGCACGCCAAGGCGGAAGCCGGTCGGCGCGTCGGCCAGGCGAGGAAGGCCGTGGGCGGCGCCCTCGCCGCCCGCCAGGAGGAGCTGGAGGCCGAGCGGGACGAGCGCGTGCTGGTCGAGGAGGCGGTGGACGTCACCCTTCCCTACGACCGGCGCCCGGCCGGCGCCCGGCACCCGCTGACCACGCTGTCCGAGCGCATCGAGGACATCTTCACGGCGATGGGCTACGAGGTCGCCGAGGGCCCCGAGGTCGAGGCCGAGTGGTTCAACTTCGACGCCCTCAACATCGGCCCCGACCACCCGGCGCGCACCACCCACGACACCTTCTTCCTCGCCGGCGACAAGGACCGGGCCGGCGGCGCCGAGGCCGACCTCGTGCTGCGCACCCACACCTCGCCGGTGCAGGTCCGCTCCATGCTGGACCGCGAGCCGCCCATCTACGTGATCTGCCCGGGCCGCGTCTACCGCACCGACGAACTGGACGCCACCCACACCCCCGTCTTCAACCAGGTCGAGCTCCTGGCCATCGACGAGGGCCTCACCATGGCCGACCTCAAGGGCACCCTCGACCACATGGTCCAGTCGCTCTTCGGTGAAGGCATGCGCACCCGGCTGCGGCCCAACTACTTCCCGTTCACCGAGCCGTCCGCCGAGATGGACATGGTGTGCTTCCGCTGTCGCGGCGAGTCCGTCGGCAACCCGGACCGGCCCTGCCGCACCTGTTCGAGCGAGGGCTGGATCGAGCTCGGCGGCTGCGGCGTGGTCAACCCGCGCGTCCTGGTGGCCTGCGGCATCGACCCCGAGCGGTACAGCGGTTTCGCCTTCGGCTTCGGCATCGAGCGCCTGCTGATGTTCCGCCACAACATCGTGGACATGCGAGACATGATCGAGGGTGACGTGCGGTTCACCCGGCCGTTCGGGATGGAGATCTGATGCGCGCCCCGCTTTCCTGGCTGCGGGAATACGTGGACCTGCCGGAGGGGATCACCGGCCGCGAGGTCGCGGCCCGGCTGATCTCGGCCGGCCTGGAGGTCGAGACCGTCGAGCAGCTCGGCGCCGACCTCACCGGCCCCCTGGTCGTCGGCCAGGTGCTGGCCATCGAGGAGCTCACCGAGTTCAAGAAGCCGATCCGCTACTGCCAGGTGGACGTCGGCACCGCCAACGGCACGGGACAGCCGCAGAACATCATCTGCGGCGCCAGCAACTTCCGCGTCGGTGACAAGGTCGTGGTCGTGCTGCCCGGCGGCACGCTGCCCGGTGGCTTCGAGATCACCGCCCGGAAGACCTACGGCAAGGTCTCCGAGGGCATGATCTGCTCCGCCCGCGAGCTCGGCCTCGGCGACGACCACGACGGCATCATCGTGCTGCCGCCCGAGCACGAGGCCGGCACCGACGCCATCGAGCTGCTCGAGATCGTCGACGAGGTGCTGGACATCGCGGTCACCACCGACCGCGGCTACTGCCTGTCCATGCGCGGCATCGCCCGTGAGACCGCCACCGCCTTCGGCCTCCCGCTGCGCGACCCGGCGCTGCTCGACGTGCCGGCGCCCAACGCCGAGGGCTTCCCGGTCCGGGTCACCGACCCCGGCTGCGACCGGTTTGTGGCCCGCACCGTCACCGGGGTGCGGCCCGAGGCCCGGTCCCCGATCTGGCTCCAGCGCCGGCTCCAGAAGGCCGGCATGCGGCCCATCTCGCTCGCCGTCGACGTCACCAACTACGTGATGCTGGAGATCGGCCAGCCGCTGCACGCCTACGACCACGCCCGGGTCACAGGACCCATCGGCGTGCGCCGCGCCCAGCCGGGCGAGAAGCTCACCACCCTGGACGGCGCGCGCCGCGCGCTCGACCCGGAGGACCTGGTGATCTTCGACGCCAACGGGCCGATCGGCCTGGCCGGCGTGATGGGCGGCCAGGACACCGAGATCGCCGACGTGCCCGGCGACGAGCCGGAGCCGCTGATCGGCGAGGGCCGCGGCACCACCGAGATCGTCCTGGAGGCCGCGCACTTCGACCCGGTCGCCATCGCCCGCACCGCACGCCGCCACCGACTGTCGAGCGAGGCCGCCCGCCGCTTCGAGCGCGGCGTCGACCCGCTGGCGGCCGCCGCGGCCGCGCAGCGCGCCGTCGACCTGCTGGTGCTGCTCGGCGGCGGTACCGCGCAGCCCGGCGTCACCGAGGTCGTCACCGAGGCGCCGCCGGTGACCATCACCATCCGCGCCGACCACCCCGACCGGGTCGCCGGCATGACCTACGGCCGCGAGACCGTCGTGCGCCGGCTCCAGGAGGTCGGCTGCACGGTCACCGGCAGCGACCTGCTGACCGTCACCCCGCCGAGTTGGCGCCCCGACCTCACCGACCCCAACGACCTGGCCGAGGAGGTCATCCGCCTCGAGGGCTACGCGGCCCTGCCGTCGACGCTGCCGCGCCCCAAGCCGGGCCGCGGCCTGACCGAGCGGCAGCGGCTGCACCGGCGGGTCGGCCGGGCGCTGGCCGGCGCCGGCTACGTCGAGGCGCCCAACTACCCGTTCCTCGGAGAGGCCCAGCTCGACGCGCTCGGCCTGCCGGCGGACGACGACCGCCGGCGCACCGTCCGCCTGCTCAACCCGCTCTCCGACGAGGAGCCGGCGCTGCGCACCACGCTGCTGCCCGGGCTGCTCGACGCGCTGCGGCGCAACGTCGGCCGCGGCACCGGCGACCTGGCCCTGTTCGAGACCGGCCTGGTCTTCCGGCCCACCGGCGACGAGCCGGCGCCCGTCCGGCTGCCGGTCACCAGGCGACCGTCCGCCGAGGAGATCGCCCTGCTGGACGCGGCGCTGCCGCGGCAGCCGCGGCGCGTCGCGGTGGTCCTCGCCGGCTCCCGCGAGCCGGCCGGCTGGTGGGGCGAGGGCCGCCAGGCCGGCTGGGCGGACGCCGTCGAGGCCGCCCGCACGGTGGCCGCCGAGGCCGGCGCCGAGCTCGTCGTGGAGAGCGACCGGCACGCCCCGTGGCACCCCGGCCGGTGCGCGGCGCTGTACGCGGTGGCGGAGGGCGAGCGCACGCTGGTCGGCCACGCCGGTGAGCTGCACCCGCGGGTGATCAAGGCACTCGGCCTGCCGGAGCGCACCTGCGCGATGGAGGCCGACCTGGACGCGCTCCAGCGCGCGGGCGCCGGCCTGCCGGCCGCCCCCGCGGTGTCCTCGTTCCCGGTGGCCACCCAGGACGTGGCGCTGGTCGTCGACGCCGCCGTCCCGGCGGCCGAGGTGGCGGCGGCGCTCCGGGAAGGGGCCGGCGAACTGCTGGAGTCCCTGCGGCTGTTCGACGTCTTCACCGGCGAACAGGTGGGCGAGGGCCGCAAGTCGCTCGCCTACACCCTGCGGTTCCGCGCGCCCGACCGGACCCTGAAGGCCGAGGAGACGACAGCCGCCCGCGAGGCGGCGGTAGCCGCCGCGACGGCCCGCACGGGCGCCACCCAGCGGTAACCGCTGGCGCGTGGGCCTCGAAGGTCCCCGGCCGCAGGGCCCGGCTCGGCGGCTCCGCCGCCACGAGCAGCCGGG
>NZ_JBHXFJ010000098.1:0-17310 GCF_042722465.1 Streptomyces sp. NPDC127098 | reverse complement strand
CCCGCCCATCGGCGGGTGGGTGGGCGCGGCGGGGGCCGGGTGGCCCCGGCGGCGTAGCCGCCGCGGGCCTGGGCCCGCCCGGGCCGCTCGCAGCGCGGAAAGGGCGGGTGGGTGGGGGAGAACGTCCGCGGGCCAAGGCCCGTCAGGAGCTCGCGGCCGTCTCGAAGAGCTGTCGCATCGCCCGCCGCAGGTCGACCACGTCCCGCACCGGCTCGGGGAACTCGAAGCGCGCGTCGAAGCACGCGTCGCCCGCGCTGAAGCGCACCCGCAGGCCGTGCCGGTCCAGGCTCAGCGGCGCGACGCCCTGCCACGCCTCGCAGCCGGCGCCCCGGTCGCCCAGCAGACCGCACAGCGACCGCAGTTGGCCCTCGTGCGCGGCAGCGAGGTGCTGCAGGAGCTCCGCCTCGTGCGCCGCCAGCGGGTCGGCCGCGGCCGCGGCGAACTCCTCGGGTTCCACATGGGCGGCGCCCCACAGGTCGTCGACGTAGGCCTCGCCCACCTCCAGGCGCAGCAGGGGCCACGCCGGCCCGGGGACCGGGCCCGCCGGGTGCCGCTCGGCCAGCAGGCGGGCGGCGGCGCGCCGTTCGGCGGCCGGCACGGCGGTGAGCCAGCCGGCGACCCAGCCCCGGCCGCGGATCCGGTGCGGCACGGCGACCGGGGCGACGTCCGTGATCTCCATCACGGACGTCACGTCGTCGTCGAGGGCAAATGCCGTGGCCCTGGCGGCCGGTGAGTCGGCCGGGACGAGCAGCAGCACGTCGCCCGTCGACGAGACCGCGCGGGACTCCGGCACACTGTGTCCTAGCTCAGCGCCCGGAATGGTCAGTGCCGCCGAGGCGTTGGTCTCGACGAGGGTGCGCACACGCTCGGCGGCCGTCGGCTGTCGTGCGTCGTGCCCGGGACGCGGCTGGCCCTCCTCCTGGCTTCGGCGTCCGGTGCCGGAACGAGGGCTCCCAGGTCGAATCATGCGCACTCCTCAGATAAGGTAAGCCTCACCTAACTTACACGGAGGTTCGTTCAACGTGAACCAGTCGCGTCCCAAGGTCAAGAAGTCGCGCGCCCTCGGCATCGCGCTCACCCCGAAGGCCGTCAAGTACTTCGAGAAGCGCCCCTATCCGCCGGGCGAGCACGGGCGCGGCCGCAAGCAGAACAGCGACTACAAGGTCCGGCTGCTGGAGAAGCAGCGGCTCCGCGCCCAGTACGACATCAGCGAGCGCCAGATGGCCCGCGCCTACGAGCGCGCCCGCAAGGTGACCGGCAAGACCGGCGAGGCCCTCATCATCGAGCTCGAGCGCCGGCTCGACGCGCTGGTGCTGCGCTCAGGACTGGCCCGCACCATCTACCAGGCGCGCCAGATGGTCGTGCACGGCCACATCGCCGTCAACGGTCGGAAGGTCGACAAGCCGTCCTTCCGGGTGCGGCCGGACGACGTCGTCGAGGTGCGCGAGCGCAGCCGCGCCAAGCACCCGTTCCTGGTCGCCAGGGAGGGCGGCTACGCGGGTGAGGGCGAGACCCCGCGCTACCTCCAGGTCAACCTGGAGGCGCTGGCGTTCCGCCTGGACCGGGAGCCCAACCGCCAGGAGATCCCGGTCATCTGCGACGAGCAGCTGGTCGTCGAGTACTACGCCCGCTGACCACCACCCGCTGGTTCCCCGCCCTCGGAGCGGGGAACCGCGGGCAGCGGCAGCCGGGCCGAGTGCTCGGCGAGCGAGGCCGCGCCCGGGGCGCCGGGCGCCGCGGCGCGGCGACCCTCGGCGGCGCCGCGCCCGCCCAGCGCCCGCGACACCGCGGCCGCCGCGTCAAGCAGCCGCCCCTCGCGCAGACACTGCTGGTACCGCGCGGGGCTCAACCGCTCCCGCACGTGCCGCTCGCAGAGCACGTGCGCCGAGTTGAAGAACTCCGAGCCGAACAGCGGCATCCCGACCGAGCGCCACAGCCGGGCGGCCGCGCCCTGCAGCACCGCCGCCTCCACCACGTCGCCCTCGGTGGCCGTGATCCCGGCGAGCAGTTCGATGGCCAGCACCGTGTTGACCGGGTCCTGGAAGGCGTGCGAGATCCGCAGGGACTGCTCGACCAGCTCCCTGGCCGGTCGGATCTCGGACCGGTGCCACGCCGCGTACCCCAGGCCGTAGAGCGCGTAGGCCCTGGCCCAGTGCTCCCCGTGGTCCTCGCAGGCCTGCCGCACATCCTCGTAGATCGCCAGGGCGCCGGACAGGTCGCCCTGGAAGGCCACGACCATGGCCAGCTCGCACCGGCCCATCAGCACGTTGCTGTTGAGCTCGCCGATCTCCTCGTAGCGGGACAACGCCTCGCGGAACAGCTTCTCGGCGCGCGGCATCTCGTCGCCGATCATCGCCACGCAGCCCGTCAGGTGCACGCTGTAGGCCACCGCCCGCGCGTTGCCGGTGCGCTCCGCGCCCTCGCGGCACTCGTGCAGCACGGTCAGCGCCGCCACCGTGTCCCCCTGGAGCACCGCCACGTAGCCGGCCACCCACAGCGCCTTGAGCCGGGTCTCCTCGTGGTCCGTCTCGGTCTCGAGCGCCCGGTGCAGCCAGTGCCTGCCCTCCGCGAGCCGCCCGCAGCCCACCCAGCAGAACCACAGCGTGGCCGCCAGGTAGAGCCCGAACCTCCCGTCCTCCTCGTCGTCGAGCGCGAACTCCAGGGCCGCCCGGAGGTTGGGCAGCTCGTCGTCGACGCGGGCCGCGACCTCCGCCTGCCGGGGGCTGAACCACTCCAGCTCGCACCAGGTGGCAAGCCCCGTGCACCAGTCGCGGTGCCGGCGACGCAGCCGCCGCGCGTCCCCGCTCGCCGCCAGCCAGTCCTCGCCGTAGGCGCGCAGCGTGCCGAGCATCCGGTACCGCACCCCCGAGGGCGCGTCCTCCCGGCTCACCACGGACTGGGTGACCAGCTCGGTCAACACGTCGAGGACGTCCTCCGCCGGCAGGTCGGGGCCCGAGCACACGTACTCGGCCGCCTCCAGGTCGAAGTGGCCGGCGAAGACCGAGAGCCGCGCCCACAGCAGTCGCTCCGGGCCGCTGCACAGCTCGTGGCTCCAGCCCACGGCGGTGCGCAGCGTCTGGTGGTGCGGCGGCGCGCCGCGCGCTCCGCCGACGAGCAGCCGGAAGCGGTCGTCGAGCCGGTGCAGGATCTGGTCGAGTGAGAGCGTCCGCAGTCGCCCGGCGGCCAGTTCGAGCGCGAGCGGGATGCCGTCGAGCCGGTGGCAGAGCTCCGCCACCAGCCGCGCGTTGGACCGGCCCACCCGGAAGTCGGGCAGCACGGCCGCGGCCCGCTCGCCGAACAGCTCGGCCGCCTCGTCCAACGGCGCCGGCTCGCCGTCCGCCGCGTCCTCCGGCGGCGCGGGGGCGCGGAGCGGGGCGAGCGGCACCAGACGCTCGCCCGCCACCCCGAGCGGTCGCCTGGCCGCCGCGAGCACCCGTAGCCTGGGGGCCCGGCGCAGCAGCTCGTGCACCAGCGCGGCGGCCGGCTCCACGAGGTGGTCGTAGCCGTCGAGCACCAGCAGCAGTCGCCGGTCGGACAGGTGCTCGGCGAGCACGGTGACCGGTGCCCGCCCCGAGTGGTCGTTGATCCCGAGCGCCTCGACGACGGCGTGCTCCATCAGCTCCGGATCGCGCACCGTGCCCAGCTCCACCAGCCAGACGCCGTGCGGGAAGCGCTCGCCTGCCTCGCGGGCGGCCCGGAGCGCGAGGCGGGACTTGCCCACACCGCCCACTCCGGTCACGGTCACCAGTCGGTGTCTGGACAACTGCCGCTTCAACGCGGCCACTTCGCTGACGCGGCCGACGAAGGCCGTCAGTTCCGCGGGCAGGTTGCCTCCCGCGCGGCCGGTCCTGGGAGTCTCCCGAGCGGCAGGCTCGGGGCCCTGAAAGCCTGACATAACCACGCAGCGTACTGGCGGATATGCAGAACGTACAATTGCGCCTGGCCGCCCTTGGCAGGAGCGGGGGAATGCGGTAGGAGCCCGGCCGCCCGGCGCGATAGGGTCGTTCCTCGTCGCCGCACGATGGACACGGAGTCTCCGTCCCAGGTGGGCGGCGGCCGGCGCGGACCGCGCCGCGCTCCCCGACGGGCTCGCGGCGCCGGCGTGTCGGATTCGTGCAGGGAACCCATCCGAGGGAAGCGGTGCGTTCGTGTCCGGTGGCGAAGTGGCCGGCCTCCTGGTGGCCGTCTTCTGGGCGATCCTGGTCTCCTTCCTGGCCGTGGCGCTCTTCCGACTCGCCCAGGCGCTGCGCGCGGCGACCGAGCTGGTGACCGCCGTGACCGAGCGGGCCGTCCCGCTGCTCGGCGAGGCCTCCTCGACCGTCCGCTCGGCGCAGACCCAGCTGGACCGTGTCGAGACCATCGCCACCGACGTCCAGGAGGTCGCGGCCAACGCCTCCGCGCTCTCCTCGACCGTTGCGGCAACCTTCGGTGGGCCACTGGTCAAGGTCGCGGCGTTCGGATACGGGGTGCGGCGGGCGCTCGCCCGGCGCGGCGGCGCGGAGCCGCCCGCCCGGCGCACGGTGGTGCGCGGCCGGTACGTCCCCGCGGCCAGGCGCCGCAAGCGAGAGGAGTGATCAGGCCATGTTCCGCCGAGCCTTCTGGTTCACCACGGGCGCAGCGGCGGGTGTCTGGGCCACCACCAAGGTCCAGCGCACCCTGCGCGGTCTGGCGCCCGACAGCCTCGCCGTCCGGGCCGCCGACCGCGCCGTGACGGCCGGCCAGCGGGTCAGGGGCTTCGCGCTCGACGTGCGCGCCGGCATGGCGCAGCGCGAGCGCGAGCTGACCGAGGCCCTGGGCATCGAGCGCGACGAGGCCGCCGCTCCCGGCCGCGCCGCCCACCCGCCCCAGCTCCCCTCGCCGCCGCACCGGGCCGAGCTCGGCCCGGTCACCCGAGACACGTCCCGAATCTCCGAAATGAGGACCACTGATGGAGTCGGCTGAAATCCGCCGCCGCTGGCTGAGCTTCTTCGAGAAGCGCGGGCACACCGTTGTCCCGTCGGCGTCGCTGATCGCGGACGATCCGACGCTGCTGCTGGTCAACGCGGGCATGGTGCCGTTCAAGCCGTACTTCCTCGGCGAGGCCACCCCGCCGTACCCGCGCGCCGTCAGCGTCCAGAAGTGCGTCCGCACGCCGGACATCGAGGAGGTCGGCAAGACCACCAGGCACGGCACCTTCTTCCAGATGTGCGGCAACTTCTCCTTCGGCGACTACTTCAAGGAAGGCGCCATCCGCTACGCCTGGGAGCTGTTGACCAGCGCGGTCGCCGACGGCGGCTACGGCCTCGACCCCGAGCGGCTGTGGATCACCGTCTACGAGCAGGACGACGAGGCCGAGCGGATCTGGCGGGACGAGATCGGCGTGCCGGCCGAGCGGATCCAGCGGCTCGGCATGGGCCCCAACTTCTGGTCCATGGGCGTGCCCGGCCCCTGTGGCCCGTGCTCCGAGATCAACTACGACCGCGGCCCCGCGTTCGGCCCCGAGGGCGGCCCCGCCGTCAACGACGAGCGCTACGTGGAGATCTGGAACCTGGTCTTCATGCAGTACGAGCGCGGTCCCGGCGAGGGCAAGGAGGACTTCCCGATCCTCGGCGACCTGCCGGCGCAGAACATCGACACCGGGCTCGGCCTCGAGCGGCTGGCGATGATCCTGCAGGGCGTCCACAACATGTACGAGACGGACACCCTGCGCGTCGTCATCGACCGGGCCGGCGAGCTCACCGGCGTCCGGTACGGCGCCGCCGAGGACTCCGACGTGGCGCTGCGCGTGGTCGCCGACCACCTGCGCACCTCCGCCATGCTCATCGGGGACGGCGTGACCCCGGGCAACGAGGGCCGCGGTTACGTGCTGCGCCGCATCATGCGCCGTGCCATCCGGAACATGCGCATCCTGGGCGCCGAGGGCCCCGTGGTCGCCGAGCTGCTCGACGTCGTCCTGAAGACGATGGGGCAGCAGTACCCGGAGCTGCTGACCGACCGCAAGCGCATCGAGACCGTGGCGCTCGCCGAGGAGGCGGCCTTCCTCAAGACCCTCAGGGCCGGTACCAACATCCTGGACACCGCCGTCACCGAGACCAGGGCCGCCGGCTCGACGGTGCTCCCGGGCGACAAGGCGTTCCTGCTCCACGACACGTGGGGCTTCCCCATCGACCTCACCCTGGAGATGGCCGCCGAGCAGGGCCTCACCGTGGACGAGTCAGGCTTCCGCCGCCTCATGAAGGAGCAGCGGGACCGGGCCAAGGCCGACGCCAGGGCCAAGAAGACCGGCCACGCCGACCTCTCCGCCTACCGGCAGGTCGCCGACGCCGCGGGCGTCTCCGAGTTCATCGGCTACACGCTGACCTCCGGCGAGGCCACCGTCGTCGGCCTGCTGGTGGACGGCGTCTCCTCGCCCGCCGCCGTCGAGGGCGACGAGGTGGAAGTGGTGCTCGACCGCACCCCGTTCTACGCCGAGGGGGGCGGCCAGTTGGCCGACAGCGGCCGGATCAGGCTCGACTCGGGCGCCGTCGTGGAGGTGCGGGACGTCCAGCAGCCGGTGCCCGGCGTGATCGTGCACAAGGGCGTGGTCCAGGTCGGCGAGGTCACGGTCGGCTCCGCCGCGCACAGCACCATCGACACCGCGCGGCGCCGCGCCATCGCCCGCGCCCACAGCGCCACCCACCTGACCCACCAGGCGCTGCGCGACGCCCTCGGCCCGACGGCCGCCCAGGCCGGCTCGGAGAACTCGCCGGGCCGCTTCCGCTTCGACTTCGGTTCGCCGACCGCCGTGCCCGGCACGGTGCTCGCCGACGTCGAGCAGAAGATCAACGAGGTGCTGGCCCGTGAACTCGACGTCACCGCCGAGGTGATGTCGATGGACGAGGCCAGGAAGCAGGGCGCCATCGCCGAGTTCGGCGAGAAGTACGGCGACCGGGTGCGGGTGGTCACCATCGGCGACTACTCGAAGGAGCTGTGCGGCGGCACCCACGTGCACAACACCGCCCAACTCGGCCTGGTCAAGCTGCTCGGCGAGTCCTCCATCGGCTCCGGCGTGCGCCGCGTCGAGGCCCTGGTCGGCACCGACGCCTACCGGTTCCTGGCCCGTGAGCACACCGTGGTCTCCCAGTTGACCGAGCTGGTCAAGGGCCGGCCAGAGGAGTTGCCCGAGCGGATCGCCGGCATGCTCGGGCGGCTGCGGGAGGCCGAGAAGGAGATCGAGCGGTTCCGCGCCGAGAAGGTGCTCGCGGCTGCCGGCGGCCTGGCCGCCGACGCCCGCGACATCGGCGGCGTGGCGCTGGCCAGCGGCCGGGTGCCGGACGGCACCTCGGCGGACGACCTGCGCAGGCTGGTGCTCGACGTCCGTGGCCGCATCCCGGGCGACCGGCCGGCCGTGGTGGCGCTGTTCACCGTCGTGAGCGGTCGCCCGCTCACCGTGGTGGCCACCAACGATGCGGCGCGCGAGCGGGGTCTGAAGGCCGGCGACCTGGTGCGGGCCGCCGCCAAGGCGCTGGGCGGCGGCGGTGGCGGCAAGCCGGACGTGGCCCAGGGCGGCGGCCAGAACCCCGAGGCCGTGGCGGACGCGTTGGCCGCCGTCGAGCGGCTGGTCGCGGAAGCCGCCTGATGCGGCGTGGGCGGCGGCTCGCCGTCGACGTGGGCGAGGCCAGGATCGGGGTCGCCTCGTGCGACCCCGACGGGGTACTCGCGACCCCGGTGGAGACCGTGCCGGGGCGCGATGTCCCGGCCGCGCAGCGGCGGTTGGCGGAGCTTGTCGCCGAGTACGAGCCGCTGGAGGTGATCGTCGGGCTGCCCCGCTCACTGGCGGGCGGGGAGGGCCCGGCGGCCGCCCGGGTGCGGGCGTTCGCCCAGGAGACCGCGCGACGGGTCGCCCCGGTGCCGGTGCGCCTGGTGGACGAACGCATGAGCACCGTCACGGCGGCGCGGGCCATGCGCGCCTCCGGGGTCTCCGCGAAGAAGGGCAGGTCGCGCATCGACCAGGCCGCGGCCGTGGTCATCCTGCAGAACGCGTTGGAGAGCGAGCGCGCCTCGGGGCGCCCGCCGGGGCAGTGCGTCGAAGTGGTTGTCTGATCGCGGTACGGTAACGTTCGCCGCGACAGGGTAGCCGCGTGGCTTCGGGGGATTCGGACTGCCGCCTTGCGTCACAAGGGGATCGATGACTGAGTATGGCCGGGGCTCCGGCTCTGAGCCGTGGTACCCCGAGGACCCGCTCTACGGGGATCAGGGCTGGTCCGGCGCGTACGACGCCACGGGCAACCAGCACGCCCAGCAGGGGCACGGCACCTGGGACGAGTACGGCGGCCAGTACGGCGACCAGCAGCAACAGCACCCGCAGGGCGACCAGCAGCAACAGCCGTACTACCAGCAGCAGTACGACTCCCAGCAGCAGCACGGCCAGCAGGGCGGCTGGGACAACTCCGGTCAGTACTACGCCGGTGACCCCTACGGGAACCAGCAGCACGGCCACCAGCCGGCGGCCCACCAACAGCAGGGGCAGCAGCCCGACGGCGGCTACGGCGCGGGCCAGCACCCGGGGCAGTACCAGGACCCGTACGCCACCCAACAGGGGTACGCGGCGGCGCCGCACGGCGGCCAGGACCCGTACGCCCGGGGTGGCTACCCGGCTCAGCAGCAGCAGTACGGCGGCGGTGGCCAGGACGCGTACCCCGATTCCCAGGGTGCGCCGGCCCAGCAGGCCGGCCCGCCGGACGGCGACCGAGGGCCCCGGCGCGACGACCCGGGCCCCGACCCGGAGACCGGTTGGGACCCGGGACCCGACCAGGGCGAGTCCGACTTCTTCACGCGGCGCGACGACGACGACTGGTCGGACGCGGAGGAGGACAGGCGCGGCCGGCGCGGCGACAAACCCAAGAAGAAGCGGCGTGGCGGCGTCGGCTGCATGGTGGCCGGGGTGCTGGTGCTCGGCGCCCTCGGCGGCGTCGCCTACGTCGGCTACGGCATGTACCAGGACCGGTTCGGCCCGGCCCCCGACTTCGCGGGGGAGGGCACGGCCGAGGTGCAGGTGACCATCCCCGAGGGCTCCACCATCTCCGGCATGGGCGTGATCCTGCGCGACGCCGGCGTCGTGGCGAGCGCCGACGCGTTCGTCGAGGCCGCGGGCGAGGACGGCCAGTCGCTCCAGCCGGGCGTCTACACCCTGCGCCGCGAGATGGCGGCGTCCTCCGCCGTGGAGCTGATGCTCGACCCGGCCTCGCTCAGCGTGTTCACCATCCCCGAGGGACGTCGCGCCACCGAGGTCTACGCGTTGATCGACGAGCGCCTCGGCCTCGAGGAGGGCACCACGGCCGAGGTGGCGGAGACCGCCGACCTGGGGCTGCCGGACTTCGCCGAGGGCGAGGTGGAGGGCTTCCTCTTCCCGACCCGCTACGACGTCGGCGAGGACACTACCCCGGAGGACCTGCTCCGGGCCATGGTCGACCGGGCGGAGGCCGAGTTCGCCGATATCGACCTGGAGGGCCAGGCCGAGGAGTTCGGCCGCACGCCGCGCGAGATCCTCATCGTCGCCTCGCTCATCGAGGCCGAGGGGCAGACGGACGAGGAGTTCGGGAAGGTCTCGCGGGTCATCTACAACCGCCTGGAGCAGGACATGATGCTCCAGTTCGACTCCACCATCAACTACGCGCTGGGCCGCTCCACGCTGGACACCTCGCTCGCCGACACCGAGCTGGACTCGCCGTACAACACCTACCAGGAGCTCGGGTTGCCGCCGGGCCCCATCGCCAACCCGGGCCACAACGCCATCGAGGCCGCGCTCAACCCGACCGAGGGCCCCTGGCTCTACTTCGTGACGGTCACCGAGGGCGACACCCGATTCACCGACGACTTCGCCGAACACGAGCAGAACGTCGCGGACTTCAACGCCGCCAACCAGGGGGACGGCTGATGCCACCACACCCGGCCGCCCACCGGGCGGCCGTCCTCGGCTCGCCCATCGCACACTCGCTCTCGCCGGCCCTGCACGACGCCGGCTACGCGGCGTGTGGTCTCGACGACTGGAGCTACGGCCGCTTCGAGGTCGACGAGCGCGGTCTCGCCGCCTTCCTCGACGGCCTGGGCCCCGAGTGGGCCGGGCTCTCGCTGACGATGCCGCTCAAGCGCGCCGTCATCCCGCTGCTCGACGAGGTGAGCCCCACGGCCGCCGCGGTCGACGCCGTCAACACCGTGGTGTTCACGGCGGACGGCCGGCGCACCGGCGAGAACACCGACATCCCCGGCCTCGTCGCCGCTCTGCGCGAGCGCGGGGTGACCCGGGTCGAGCGGGCGGCCGTGCTCGGCGCCGGCGCCACGGCCTCCTCCGCGCTCGCCGCGCTCGCCCAGGTCTGCGACGGCGAGGTCACCACGTACGTGCGCGGCCCGGAGCGCGCCGCGGAGATGCGGGCGCTCGGCGAGCGGCTCGGTCTGCCGGTGCTCGTCGCCGACTGGGCCGAGGCCCACCGCGGCCTCGACGCCCCGCTGGTGATCGCGACCACCCCGGCCGGAGCCGCCGACGCGTTGGCCGACGCGGTGCCGGGCTCGCCGGGCGCCCTCTTCGACGTGCTCTACGAGCCCTGGCCGACGCGGCTCGCCGCCGCCTGGGCGGCGCGCGGGGGCCGGGTGCTCGGCGGGCTCGACCTGCTGGTCCACCAGGCCGTGTTGCAGTTCGAGCTGATGACCGGTGTGGTCCCGGGGCCACTCAAGGAGATGCGCGCGGCCGGCGAGGCGGCGCTCGCCGCCCACTGAGCCCTGGCCGCGACCGAAACCGGCCCGGGGATTAGGTCGGCGCCGGGTCTTAATCGCGCGCGCTGTGCGTCTCGTGGTTCAGACAGCTCGGGGCCGCTCGCGCCGGCATGGCAGGATCGGGGGTGCCGGCCCGGCAGGGCCGGCGGTGAGATCGAGCAGTTCGAAGGAGCACCGTTGAGCAGGCTGCGCTGGCTGACGGCGGGAGAGTCGCACGGTCCGGCACTGGTGGCGACGCTGGAGGGGCTGCCCTCCGGCGTGCCGATCACCACCGACATGGTGGCGGACGCGCTGGCGCGCCGCCGGCTCGGCTACGGCCGCGGTGCCCGGATGAAGTTCGAGCGCGACGAGGTCACGTTCCTCGGCGGGGTGCGCCACGGGCTCACCCTGGGGTCCCCGGTGGCGATCATGGTCGGCAACACCGAGTGGCCCAAGTGGGAGAAGGTCATGGCGGCCGACCCGGTGGACCCGGCCGAGCTCGCCGACAGCAGCCGCAACGCCCCGCTGACCCGCCCGCGGCCGGGCCACGCCGACCTGGCCGGCATGCAGAAGTACGGCTTCGACGAGGCACGGCCGGTGCTCGAGCGGGCCTCGGCCCGGGAGACCGCGGCCCGGGTGGCCCTCGGCACGGTGGCCCGCTCCTACCTGAAGGAGACCGCCGGCATCGAGATCGTCTCGCACGTGGTCGAGCTCGGTGCCGCCCGCGCCCCCAAGGGCTCGCTGCCCGAGCCCGGCGACACCGCCCGGCTGGACGCCGACCCGGTGCGCTGCCTGGACGCCGACGCGAGCAAGGCGATGGTCGCCGAGATCGACCAGGCGCACAAGGACGGCGACACCCTCGGCGGGGTGGTCGAGGTGCTGGCCCACGGCGTGCCGGTGGGCCTCGGCTCGCACGTCCACTGGGACCGCAGGCTCGACGCGCGGCTGGCCGCCGCCCTGATGGGGATCCAGGCCATCAAGGGCGTCGAGCTCGGCGACGGCTTCGACCTCGCCCGCGTCCCCGGCTCCAAGGCCCACGACGAAATCGTGTCGACGCCCGACGGCATCCGCCGCGCGTCCGGCCGCTCCGGCGGCACCGAGGGCGGGCTGAGCACCGGCGAGGTGCTGCGGGTTCGCGCCGCGATGAAGCCCATCGCCACCGTGCCACGCGCCCTGGCCACCGTCGACGTCACCACGGGCGAGCCGGCCAAGGCGCACCACCAGCGCTCCGACGTGTGCGCGGTGCCGGCGGCCGGGATCGTCGCCGAGGCCATGGTGGCCCTGATCCTCGCGGACGCGGTGGCCGAGAAGTTCGGCGGCGACAGCGTCCGGGAGACCAGGCGCAACGTCGAGGGCTTCCTGGGCAACCTGGAGATCAGGTGAGCGCCGGGGCGTCGGGCCCCCGGGTGGTGCTGGTCGGCCCGCCCGGCTCGGGCAAGTCCACCATCGGCGCGCTGCTCGCCCAGCGGCTCGGCGTCGTCGCCCGCGACACGGACGCCGACATCGAGCGGACGGCGGGCAAGCCCATCGCCGACATCTTCGTCGAGGACGGCGAGCCGCGGTTCCGCGCGCTGGAGGCGGCCGCCGTGCGCGACGCGCTCGCCGAGCACGACGGCGTGCTCTCGCTGGGTGGCGGCGCCATCCTCGACCCCGCCACCCGTGCCCTGCTCGCCGGCCGGCCGGTGATCTTCCTCGACGTCTCGCTCGGCGAGGCCATGAAGCGGGTGGGCCTGGACACTGCCCGGCCGCTGCTCGCCGTCAACCCCAGGCAGCGGTGGCGCACCCTGATGGACGAGCGCCGCCCGCTGTACACCGAGGTGGCCAGGGCGGTCGTGGAGACCGCCGACCGCACGCCCGAGGAGGTCGCGCAGGCGGTCCTCGACGTATTGGAGCTCACGACAGCATGACTCTTCCCGCCGCAGCCCCCACGAGGATCACCGTGGGCGCCACCGCCGGCTACGCGCCCTACGACGTGCTGGTCGGCCGTCAACTGCTCGGCGAGCTACCGGAGCTGATCGGCAAGGACGCACGCCGGGTCGCGGTGCTGCATCCGGAGGCGCTGGCCGAGACCGGAGAGGTGCTCCGCCAGGACCTGGCGGACCAGGGGTACGAGGCCATCGCGATCCAGCTCCCCAACGCGGAGGAGGCCAAGAGCGCCGAGGTCGCGGCCTACTGCTGGACGGCGCTCGGCCAGACCGGCTTCACCAGGTCCGACGTGATCGTCGGGGTCGGCGGCGGCGCCACCACCGACCTGGCCGGGTTCGTCGCCGCGACCTGGCTGCGCGGGGTGCGGTGGATCGCGGTGCCCACCACCGTGCTCGGCATGGTGGACGCGGCGGTCGGCGGCAAGACCGGGATCAACACCGCGGAGGGCAAGAACCTGGTGGGCGCCTTCCACCCGCCGGCCGGCGTGCTGTGCGACCTCGCCGCGCTCGACTCCCTGCCGGTGCACGACTACGTCTCGGGTCTGGCCGAGGTCATCAAGGCCGGCTTCATCGCCGACCCGGCGATCCTGGAGCTGGTGGAGGCCGACCCGGAGGCTGCCAGAACGCCGGCCGGTCCGCACACGGCGGAGCTGATCGAGCGCTCCATCAGGGTCAAGGCGGAGGTGGTGGCCAGCGACCTGAAGGAGTCCGGTCTGCGGGAGATCCTCAACTACGGCCACACGCTGGCGCACGCCATCGAGAAGAACGAGCGCTACGCCTGGCGGCACGGCGCCGCGGTCGCGGTCGGCATGGTCTTCGCGGCCGAGCTGGGCCGCATCGCCGGCCGTCTCGACGACGCCACGGCGGACCGCCACCGCGCCGTCCTCTCCTCGGTCGGCCTGCCGGTCACCTACCGGGGCGACCAGTGGCCGCGGCTGCTGGAGACGATGCGGATCGACAAGAAGTCGCGCGGCGACCGGCTGCGCTTCATCGTCCTCGACGGCCTGGCCAGGCCGGCGGTCCTGGAGAGCCCCGACCCCGCCATGCTCCTCGCCGCCCACGCGGAGATCGCCGCCTGACGGCCTCCCAGCCGAGGGCAGCCGCGCCGGCCGGCGGCCGGCGGAGGTGTGGTGGGGCTCCGGCCGCTCGTGGGCCGGGCCGCCCGTCGGACTCGCGTCCGGCCCTGCCGTGGTGCTCGACCCGGGCGGTGCCGGGCGCGGCGGCTCACGGGCCGGAACCCGGCGGTTGCACGGTGTGACTCGGAGTGTACGGAACGTTCCGGATCGGCCGCGGCGCCGGGGCGCGACCACCCCGCTCCCCGGACTCCGGCGGCCCACCGCTCGGCGCAGCGTCGGTCCGGCCCTCTGCCAGGTCGGCGTCCGTCGCTTTTCCCTCCCGCCGCCTCCGTCACCTCGGGTCCTTCGGGGCGGTCGGGCCGCCAGGCGCGTGCGGGTTCGTCCATTCGGGGGATGGTGGCGGATATGCTGCCCGCATGGAGGGGCGGCGGCGCGCTGCCGGGCGGCCTTCGGACCGCTCAGACCGGCGGGCCCAGCCCGATGACGACGACTGACATAGGTGGGGAGCGGATGCAACAGCCCGGTGGGATGCCCGTGCCACCGCCCGCCCCGCCGGACGGCGGGACGACCGGGTACGTCCAGCTGCCGCCCGGCGCCATGGTGCCGGCTCCGGCCCCGGCGGCGGGTGCCGCGCCGCCGGACATCAGCCATGTGGGCATCGCCGTGCTGCTGATCGGCCCCGCCGGGGCCGGCAAGACGACGGTGGCCAGGTACTGGGCGGAGCGGCGCCCGGTGCCGACGGCCCACATCAGCCTGGACGACGTGCGGGAGTGGGTGCGTTCCGGCTTCGCCGACCCGCGCTCGGGCTGGGACGACCGCTCCGAGGCGCAGTACCGCCTCGCCCGCCGCACCTGTGGCTTCGCCGCCCGCAACTTCCTGGCCAACGGCATCTCCTGCATCCTGGACGACGCGGTCTTCCCCGACCGGCCGGCCGTGGGGCTCGGCGGCTGGAAGCGCCACGTGGGCCCCGGGCTCATCCCGATCGTGCTGCTGCCGGGCCTCGACATCGTGCTGGAGCGCAACGCGGCCCGCACCGGCACCCGCCGCCTCTCGGACGAGGAGGTGGCCACCATCCACGGCCGGATGGCCGGCTGGTACGGCTCGGGGCTGCCGATCATCGACAACTCGCGACACGACGTCGCCACCACCGCCCGCATGCTGGACGACGCGGTGGCCCGCAGTCTCAGCACGCCGCCGCAGTGGTGACTTCCGGCCAATCACTCGCACGGGTGTCCGGGCTCCCGCTCGTCCGGCCCCGCTGAGAAGGCCGGAATCCCCGCCGCTGCGTAGGCTCGATCCATGTCCGAGGTTCACGCGGGCCGGCGCTCACGGCTCCGTGCCCACGCTTCGCCGGCGGGCGACGTGGCCGCCGTCGTCTCGCGGCCGTCCAACGTGCGCTATCTCGTGGGTCCGGCCCCGGCCGGCGCCGTGCTGCTCGTCGGGCACGACGGCGGGGACACGCTGTTCGGCCACTGGGACCCGGCCGAGGAGCCGGTGGGGCCTCGCCCGCACGAGGAGGAGGGGCTGCGCGTCACCTCGCTCGACGGGGACGCCGATCCGGCGCTCGCCGCGGTGGTCGCGGCCGCCGAGGGCGGCGCCCGGGCGGTGGCCGTCGAGGAGCACCACCTGACGGTGGCAAAGCACCGGGTGCTGACGCGGGCCGCGCCCGGGACCGGGTTCACCGACCTCGGCTGCGCGGTGGAGCGGCAGCGGCTGGTCAAGGACGAGGACGAGATCGCCGCCCTGCGGGTGGCGGCCGAGATCACCGACCGGGCGCTCGGCGAGCTGCTCGAGTCGATCCTGGTGGGCCGCACCGAGCGCCATCTGGCGCTCGAGCTCGAACGCCGCCTGGTGGACCACGGCGCGGACGGCCCGGCGTTCCCGACCTCCGTCGCCACCGGCAGCCACTCCGGCCTCGCCGGGCACCGGCCGACCGACCGCAGGGTGGAGGAGGGCGACTTCCTCACCGTCCGGCTCGGCGCCAGGTTCCGCGGCTACCGCTGCCAGATCGGCCGGACCTTCGTCATCGGCACCAGCCCCGCCGACTGGCAGATCGAGCTCTACGACGTGGTCTTCGCGGCCCAGCGGGCGGCCAGGGAGGCGCTGACGCCGGGCGTCGAGTACCGCGAGGTGGACCGCGCGGCCCGCGAGGTGCTGTCGGCGGCGGGGCACGGCAGGGCGCTCGGTCCGGTGACCGGGCACGGGGTGGGCCTCGAGATCGGGGAGGACCCTCGGCTGTCGCCCGCGGCCATGGGTAGACTTGGCCCTTGTGTGCCGGTCACCGTCGAACCGGGGGTCCATCTACCGGGCCGGGGCGGTGTCCGGATCGACGACACGCTCGTCGTCCGCTCCGCGGCGGACGGCGGACCGGAGCTACTCACCATCACGACCAAGGAGCTCCTCGCCCTGTAACCCCGCGGGGGGCCGGTGCGCGGGGGGACCGCGGTCACCTTCACGCAGCAGTCCCTAGGAGATTCCGCGACCGTGGCCACCACGAACGACCTCAAGAACGGCATGGTGCTCAAGCTGGAAGGGGGCCAGCTGTGGTCCGTTGTCGAGTTCCAGCACGTCAAGCCCGGTAAGGGCGGCGCCTTCGTCCGCACCAAGCTGAAGAACGTGCTCTCCGGCAAGGTGGTCGACAAGACCTTCAACGCCGGCACCAAGGTCGAGACGGCCACCGTCGACCGGCGGGGTATGCAGTTCTCCTTCAAGGACGGCACCGACTTCGTCTTCATGGACACGGAGACGTACGACCAGCTCTACGTCAACCCGGAGACCGTGGGCGAGGCGGCGAACTACCTGCTCGAGGGGCAGGACTGCACCGTCGCGATCTACGAGGAGAACCCGCTTTTCATCGAGCTGCCGGCCGCCGTCGAGCTGGTGATCGAGTACACCGAGCCGGGCGTCCAGGGCGACCGCTCCACCGGCGGCACCAAGCCCGCCCGCCTGGAGACCGGGTACGAGATCGGCGTCCCGCTGTTCATCACCACCGGTGAGAAGATCAAGGTCGACACCCGCTCCGGCGAATACCTTGGCCGGGTGAACAACTAACCGTGTCTGCCCGCAGCAAGGCCCGCAAGCGCGCCCTGCAGATCCTCTTCGAGGCCGACCAGCGGGGTGTCGCGCCGCTCGACGTGATGGCCAGCTGGGTCGAGCTCGGCAAGACCGACGACCGGCAGCCGCCGGTCAGCGAGTACACCCGCGAGCTGGTCGAGGGCTACGCTGCCCGCGCCGAGCGGATCGACGAGCTGATCGCGCAGTACTCGGTCGGCTGGACGCTGGACCGGATGCCGGGCGTCGACCGCAACATCCTGCGGCTGGCCGCGTTCGAGCTGATATGGCAGGACGCCACGCCCGACGCGGTGGTGCTGGACGAGGCCGTGCAGCTGGCCAGGGAGTTCTCCACGGACGACTCGCCGCCCTTCGTCAACGGCTTGCTCGGCCGCCTGAAGGACCTCAAGCCGTCCTTGCGGCGTTGAGCCTGGCGGCCGGCCGGCGGACGGCCTCCTGGCTCCGCGGTCCGGCCGCGCGGCCACGCCCCGGGCGGGGTGACACCATCAGTGGTGTGACCCCCCCCCGGGCGGTTGCGCGGCGGCCCGGCC